>JALFGI010000099.1 GCA_022777455.1 Clostridiales bacterium
GTGCTTTCATATATCGTTTCGCTGAATTTACTCACCCGGCGTCCATTCGATGCTCTTGGCCCAGCTATAGAGCATTCCCACCAGCTCTTCGCCGGAAGCCCAGCCCTGGAACCACTGCTGGGTGCCGTCCGCATCAGTGACCAGGATAACCGGGGAGGAATCGCAGATGGTTGCCACGCTGCCGTCCCGGGCGGTGAGGGTGATGATGCAGCTGGCAGAGCCGTAGCTTCTGGGCTCCGGAACCACCCGCCAGGTGTCCGTGCCGCAAATCAGATCCTCAATGGGGCAGGGGGCGGCATCGGAATAATCCTTGGTTCCCTTGTCCTCCACGGTGACATAAGTGGGGTCTGCAAAGGGCAGCAGCTGCTTGATGACGCTGTAGCATTCCATGTATTCATCAGAGAGATACATGGCATTCTCTTCCTCATAGGCTGTCACGTCCAGATTTTCGGACAACTCCTCAGGAACCTGATGGACGTTCTGGAACACATAGAGCCGGTCATCTATCCGTCCCACAAAGGAATAAACCATTCTGTCGCTGTTAGAGTCGGCGTACTGAATGCCCCACAGGTTTTCGTTCACCCGGAAGATGCCGCTGGGATACCAGCCGGTGATGGGTGCGTAGTTGTCCCGGAAGAATTCCCGGGCGTATTCTGATGTGAAGTAGAGATACTGCTCTGCTTCATCGGGTCCGGGCTGGTTGTAGGCTTCCACATAGCCCCGGAAGTAATTCAGCGCCTCGTCTTCCTCCACGAAATGCACCCAGCCCATGATGCTGCCGCCTTGAAGCTGCACATAGCCCCAGCTTCCGTCGGCGATGAATTCCCGCCGGGTGATGGTGCACTTTTCTCCGGCAGCGGCCTGGGCAACAACCCTGGCCTGCTGGCTGGGGCTGCTGTACACATCCGTTTCCTGGGAGAAGGTGTAGCTTTCTTCTGCCGAATCATCGGGTTCGGCATACTGGGTTGCTTCCATGGTATCGGGGAGGGTTGAATCAACGGAAGCCTCTCCCCCGCAGTCGATGTATGCCATGTTGACCCAGGCGTTACTGCCGATGCGGCCCCACTGCCGGTTTTCGTCGGAGACGACCTCAAGAATGATGACCTTCGTGCCGGCCTTCAGGAAGCCTACCGCCCTGTTCATTGCCCCCGGGCCGGAACGGACATTCAGCGCTTCCACGTTGACGGTGCCGGAGAGGAAAATTTCGGATTCGGAGCCCTGCACCAGGCGAACCCAGCCTCGGGTCATCCCCTCCTGGCATTCCACATAAGCCCAGATGGTGTTTTCGATGGTTTCTCTTTCCAGGATGGTGAAGTCCTCTCCGAAAGCAAGCTCACAGAGAATTCTGCCATCCTCGCTGGGGCTGGAGTACACCGGCACCTCATAGAGGTCAGAAAGGGGGGCTTTCCCTTCATTCAAAAGAATCCAGCCCATGATGGTGGTATTCTCTTTCTGGTACTCGATGTAGCCCCAGATGTTCTCTCCGAAGGGTTCCATGGATTGAAGGAGATAGACATCCCCGATCTCTCCCTGCCCGATCTGCCTTGCCTGGCGGCTGGGGGAGCTGTAAATGGCAGTCCGCAGAGAGAAGCTGCTCTGCCGGTTGATGAAGGCATCCATGATTTCATCCAGGGAAATCCAGCCGAGGGTTTCCCCGTCCAGGTATTTCACGTAGCCCCAGATGCTGCCCTCCACCACCTCCATGCCGTCCAGGGAGACAGGCATTCCGGCAGGGTAACGGGCCAGCTCCCAGGAATCATGGTCAGGAGCACTGTAGACAATTACCTCCCGGGGGTAGGTGATGTAATCCCCATCCGGCTTAGGAGTCTCTATCGCGGCCTCCGATGTCTTGGCAAAGGCTGCTTCCTCCGTACCCAGGATCATCCAGCCAAAGGTCTTGCCGTCCTGGCACACCACATAGGCCCAGAGCCGGTCGCCGATGGGTTCCGTACGGATGATGGTATAGTCCTCTCCGGGAAGAAGCTGATAGACCGTTCTGCTGCCCTCGCTGGGACTGGAATACAACGGGTATTCCTGAAGTTCGGCGCTTTCCGTTGCCTCGGCTTCCGCCTGGTTGGCCTCCACCGGGTCCGTGAGGAAGCAGGCGGCCAGCACCATGCACAGCACCGCCGAAGCCGCCACCACCCAAAGGGTGGGCCTGCGATAGTTCAGCACCCCCCGAATTCGCTGCTTGACGCTGACTTCCCCAAAGGCCACGGGACAGGCGGCAATGGCGCTGCGGGGCATGCTGCACTGGAGCAGAGCGGCGGAATAGGCCTTCTTGTCCTTCTGGGTCATGTTTTTGATCACCGCCTCGTCGCAGGCCTGCTCCATGTCCCGGCAGAACAGGATGTACGCCAGCCAGCAAAGAGGATTGAACCAGTAGACGGTGAGCAGGGCGTAACCCAGGGGCTTCCACAGGTGGTCCCCCCGGCGCAGATGGGCCCGCTCGTGAGCGAGCACATAGTCCGTCGCCGGCTGCACCAGGTCCGAGGGCAGGTAGATTTTCGGCCGGAAAAGGCCCAGAATAAAGGGAGAGCTCACGTTGTCACAGATGTACAGCCGGTCCTTGATGCGGACGGAGGCCCGCACCCTTCCGGCAAGGCGCAGGTAGCTGACCAACGCGTAAATTCCCATGACAGCCACGCCAATCAGCCAAACCCAGGGCACCACTTCCCGCCAGGAAATCCCCCGGGAAACCACCTGGGCCGCAGCCGGCGCGCCGGTCTGGATGGTGGGGCCGGCAAAATAGGTCGGGTCGATGGGGGTCACCCGGACAGGTGCCGCGATTTGCTGGGGCACCAGGCTCACCCGGCTCTCCAGGGAGAAGGGAAATACCAGCCGCACTGCTGCCAAGCCCCAAAGCAGACAGGAAACGGCCCGGGGCGCTTTTTTCAGCAAGGGCCGCAGAACCAGCAGAGCCAGAATCATCCACCCGGCGGTAAGGCTCTGCCGGGCAAGGCCATAAAAGAACGATTGCATGTCAATCCTCCTTGTCAAATTCATCCAGCATCCGGCGGATGTCAGCCAGATCCTGGTTGGTCAGCCTCCCGCCGGAGGCAAAGGCAGCAATAAACGAGGGCAGGGAGCCGTCGAAATTTTCCTCCACAAATCGCTGGCTCTGCCGGGCATAGAAGGCCTGGCGGGAAATCAGGGGCGTGACGGTGCCCTCCTGATTCTGGAAAATCCCCCGTTCACAGAGCTTTTTCAGCACGGTGTAGGTGGTGGATTTTTTCCATTCCAGCTGCTGGGCGCAGAGCTTCACCAGCTCCCCGGAGCTTAAGGGGGCGTTCTGCCAGATAATATCCGCGAACCGGGCCTCCACAGCCCCCAATCTGGTTTCATCCATAGGATCAACCTCCTGTTTGTAATCGAATGGTCTATAGTCTATCGACCTGTCTGTAGTCTATCATATATAGACCGCTCTGTCAAGTATCATCGAAAAATATTTTTCAACTGTATGGGAGGCTCGTAGGGAACGGCCTGTGTGCCGTTCCACCCCTGCCCCGATGATTGCACAGTACGTTGAATGGTAAAACGCCCGTTCCGCGGAGTGGGAACAAACCATGTTCCATTCAACCGGACGTTCCGATCCGTTGGTTTCTGACCGCTGCGCGGATGGAACGGCACATAGGCCGTTCCCTACGATCGGTTCGAACAGCATCGCATTCATCCAAACATGCAATAGCCGAAACCCGCCAGAATGAATATTGAAGCAATTACGATGAATAAAAATTCATTTCAATTTTGAATGTTTTTATTGAATAACCGAATATACCACCCGATTTTGAATATTTTTGTGATGATTCTATTAAACTCCCAGCCTGCACCCGCTGTATTGTTGTATGACCATACAATTGACAATGAATAATATACGAGGTATAATACCTCTATCAAAGAAACCCACCGGAAACCCTGTATACTTATTTAATAAAGGAGAGGTCATTTATGAAAAAGATTGTTGCTCTGGTTCTGGCGCTGGCCATGATCACCAGCCTGTTTGTGATGGTTGGCTGCGCCGAAGAGAAGAAGGAAATCACCACCGTCAATCCCGGCGTGCTCACCGTGGCCACCAGCCCGGATTTCGCCCCCTATGAGTTCTATTCCCTGGACGAGGAAGGCACCCCCACCCTGGCCGGCTTCGACATGGCTCTGGCCAAGTACATTGCCGACTACCTGGGCCTGGAGCTGGAAGTCATCCCCATGGACTTTGACGGCACCCTGATGGAGCTGGCTGCCAAGAATGTGGACTGCTCCATGGCCGGCTACTCCCCCGACCCCGCCCGTGAAGAGAAGATGGACTTCTCCGACATCTACTACACCGGCGGTCAGTCCTTCGTCACCGTGAAGGACAAGGCGGACCTGTTCACCTCCCTGGAGGATACCAACAATTCCGACTATCAGATCGGCGCCCAGCTGGGCTCCATTCAGGTGAAGCTGGCCCAGGAAAACTCCCCCGAGGCTGACATTGTGGAGCTGAGCAAGGTCACCGACATCATTGCTGAGCTGCTGGCCGGCCACCTGGACGGCGCTTACATCGAGACCGCCGTGGCCGAGAGCTACGCCAAGAACTACCCCGAGCTGGCCTTGGTTCTGGCCGTCCCCTATGAGCAGGAAGGCAGCGTGGTTGGCGTTTCCAAGGGCAATGCCGAGCTGCTGGCCAGCATCAACGAAGCCATCGCCGCCGCCATTGCCGACGGCAGCATGGATGCCTTCGTAGCCGAAGCCAACGAGCTTGCCTCCGATCCCAGCAAGGTTCATGAGGGTCTGCTGGAAGAGTAATCCCCCACAAATGAACGATTTCCCCGGAAGAAACCCTTCCGGGGAAATCTCAGTTTCCCGATACGAGTGAAATCATCATTTGGTGGTGCATTGAAAGGAATCATGTTCCGATGATTGCCCCTCCATTGTAGGGGAGGCTCTTAGCCTCCCGCGCAGTACCAACCCAAAACATAGTACCTGGTTGGGCGAATTCGTACAATGTCCAACATGTTACCATTCAACCAAACGCTCAGGTATCATTACCTGGCGGGAGGCTAAGAGCCTCCCCTACAGTGGCTGAAGCGATAAATTACAATCTATCCGTCACCTCAAAAACAGAAAAAAGGAGCTGGTATTTTGCTTTCCATCAGCGGCTTTCAAAAGGCCTTTGAATACATCAATCTCATCGAACAGGGCATGATCTGCACCCTGTCCCTCTCCGCGCTGACGGTTCTGTTCGGCTTTATCCTGGCGCTGTTTCTCGCCATCTGCCGTCTTTCCAACATCAAAGTGGCCAAATTTCTGGCCACCGTCTATGTGGAGGTGCTTCGGGCCACTCCCCTGCTGGTGCAGCTGTTCATTGTGTACAACATTCTGCTGGCCGGCGTGTCCCTGCCCAAGTTCAAGGTGTTCGGTTTCATCCGGTTCGAGCGTTTCCTCCCCGGCGTCATCGCCCTGTCCCTGAACTCCGGTGCCTACCTCAGCGAGATCATCCGCTCCGGCATCCAGAGCATCGACGGCGGCCAGACGGAAGCCGCCCGGAGCCTGGGCATGACCCAGTGGCAGAACCTGAAGCTCATCGTCCTGCCCCAGGCCATCAAGAACATCCTGCCCGCCATTGCCAACGAGTTCGTCACCATCATCAAGGAATCCTCCATCTGCTACACCATCGGCGTGCAGGAGATCATGTACGGCGTGAACTCCATCAAGGGCGCCACCTTCTCCATTGGAGAGCCGCTGATCATCGCGGCAGTGGTGTACTTCTGCCTCACCTTCCCCACCAGCAAGATTATCGCTTACTTTGAAAGGAGAATGAGCCGTGGTGACCGGAGATAAGCTGATTCAGGTTCAGCATGTAAAGAAATATTACAACCACGGTGCCATCAAAGCTCTGGACGATGTGTCCGTGGACATTAACCGTGGTGACGTGATGGTGGTCATCGGCCCCTCCGGTTCCGGCAAGAGCACATTACTCCGGAGCCTGAACCTGCTGGAAGTGCCCACCGAGGGCAGCATTGTGTTCGACGGGGTAGACATCACTAAAAAATACACCGTAACCCCGGAAGGGAAAAAGGTGAAAATGGACATCAACGTCCACCGCCAGAAGATGGGCATGGTGTTCCAGCATTTCAACCTCTTCCCCCACAAGACCATTCTGCAAAACATGACCATCGCCCCCATCAAGGTCAAAGGCATGGACAAGGCTCAGGCGGAGCAAAAGGCCCGGGCGCTGCTGGCAAGAGTGGGGCTGGAGGATCGGGCAGATGCCTACCCCATCCAGCTCTCCGGCGGCCAGAAGCAGCGCATCGCCATTGTCCGGGCTCTGATGATGGAGCCGGAAGTGATGCTCTTTGACGAGCCCACCTCCGCCCTGGACCCGGAAATGGTGGGCGAGGTGCTGGAGGTCATGAAGGAGCTGGCAGCGGACGGCATGACCATGGTGGTGGTCACCCACGAAATGGGCTTTGCCCGGGAGGTGGGCAACCGGGTACTGTTTATGGCGGACGGAAAGCTATTGGAAGAAGGCCCGCCCCAGCAGATTTTCGGCAATCCCCAAAACCCTCGGCTCAAGGATTTCCTGAGCAAGGTTTTATAGGAGAGATCCCCATGGAAATGATCAGAACAGTGGACCTGCACAAGAGCTTCGGCCAGCTGCAGGTGTTAAAGGGCGTCAGCGAAACCATTCAAAAGGGCGAGGTGGTGTCCATCATCGGCCCCTCCGGCGGCGGCAAAAGCACCTTCCTGCGCTGCCTGAACCTGCTGGAGAAGCCGGAAAGCGGCCAGATCTTCTTTGAAGGGAAAGAAATCACCGGCAAACACGTGGACATCGACATCCACCGGCAGAAGATGGGGATGGTATTCCAGCACTTCAATGTGTTTCCCCACCTGTCCGTGTCGGAAAACATCACCATGGCCCCCATGCTCCTGAAGGGCAAAAACCAGGCCGAGGCCAACGACATGGCTCGGGAACTGTTAAACCGGGTAGGCCTCATCGATAAATTTGACGAAATGCCCGGCAAGCTCTCCGGCGGCCAAAAACAGCGTCTGGCCATCGTCCGGGCCCTGGCCATGGAACCGGATGTGATGCTCTTCGACGAGCCCACCTCCGCCCTGGACCCGGAAATGGTGGGCGAGGTGCTGGATGTCATCAAGGGGCTGGTGTCCACCGGCATGACCAGCGTCATTGTCACCCATGAGATGCGCTTTGCCCGGGAGGTCTCCGACCGGGTGCTGTTCATGGCCGATGGCAACATCCTGGAGCAAGCGCCCCCTGCCCAGCTGTTCGACCATCCCACCCACCCCCGGCTGCAGGACTTCCTGTCCAAGGTGCTGTAAGATGGACAAGCAATTTTTATATGAGATAATTGAAGAAAATGCCCCGACGATCATAACCCTCAGTGACAAAATCTGGGACCTTGCCGAGCTGTCCATGGAGGAATACCAATCAGCGGAATACTACTGCGAACTTTTGGAGCAGGAGGGCTTCACCGTCCGGCGAAACCTCTGCGGCATTCCCACCGCCTTCTCCGGCTCCTTCGGCTCCGGCAGCCCCAGAATCGGAATCTTAGGGGAATTTGATGCCCTTTCCGGCCTCTCCCAGGTTCCCGGCACCGCCCGAAAGGAATGCCTGACGGAGGGCGGCAACGGCCAGGGCTGCGGCCACAATCTGCTGGGTGCCGCCGCCTTCGGTGGGGCCCTGGCGGTAAAAAAGGCCATCCAGGCAGGACTGCTCCAGGGCACCGTGATTTTCTACGGCTGCCCCGGTGAAGAAGGCTGCGCCGGTAAGACCTTCATGGCCCGGGACGGCATGTTCCGGGACCTGGATGCCGCCCTGACCTGGCATCCGGGAGACACTAATGAGATCAAGGTGGGCGCTTCTGCCGCCTGCATTCAGGTGGAATACAGCTTCCACGGTGTGGCGGCCCACGCGGCAAACGACCCCTTCAATGGCCGCTCCGCACTGGATGCGGTGGAGCTGATGCACATGGGCGTCCAGTTCCTCCGGGAGCATATGCCCCCCAACAGCAGCATCCACTATTCCATCACCGACGGCGGCGGCGTGTCCCCCAACGTGGTGCAGGCAGAAGCCAGAACCATTTTTATGGTCCGGGGAGAAACCGTCCGAAAGGCCAAGGCACTGCTGGAGCGGGTGAACAATATTGCCAAGGGCGCGGCGCTGATGACGGATACCACCTTCACCTTCCGCCAGATTGACGGCACCGCCTCCACCCTGGGAAACCAGGTGCTGGAGCAGGTGATGTACGAAAACCTGAAGCAGACTCCCCTTCCCGTCTACACCCGGGAAGAACGGGAATACGCCCATGCCCTGCATGAAACCTATCCGGCGGAGCTGCCTGGAGAACTGACCAAGTCCAATCCGGCGGTCCGTGCCTTTGTCCGGAAGGAAACGGAGGACGGCAAGCGGGACATCAATGATTTCATTCTGCCCTACGTCCCCTCCTGGGCCTACAGCCCCGGCTCCACCGACGTGGGGGACGTGAGCTGGCTCACCCCCACCGCCCAGTTCACCACTGCCACCTGGACCAGCGCCAGCCCCGGTCACTCCTGGCAGAATGTGTCCATCGGCCGCACCTCCATTGCCCACAAGGGAATGCTCCAGGCCGCGAAAGTCCTGGCCGGCACCGCCGCGGACCTGATGCTGGAGCCCGCCCTGCTGGCAAAGGCACGGGCGGAATTCCAGGCAGCCGCCGCCGAAGGCTACGACTGCCCCATTGGCCCGGAGCTGAAACCCGGACCTCAGAGTTAATGTTTCCGCCGTTCAGGATTTTTCTTTTTCCCTGAACGGCGGTTTTCTTTGGGCAGTCATTCCAGAAATAACAGCATTTGCCTTCTGCAGTAAATCTGCAAATTGTAATTTGAAGCGCAGGGCGCTTCACCCCAATGCGCACCGGGCTGGTGTGTCATCCGGGACTCCCGGGTGGTGCCCGGTAACGTTTCTGCGTACCAGGCTGAGGCAATTGCCCAGCCATCGTAGGGGCGGCTCGTAGCCGCCCGCAACGTAACGAAATTGAGTGTTCCGTTGAATGGTATCATGTCTGACATCGTACGAATTCGCCCAACCCGGTTTATTTTTGTGGATTATACTGCGCGGGAGGCTACGAGCCTCCCCTA
>JALFGI010000121.1 GCA_022777455.1 Clostridiales bacterium
ACCTCCGCCGCGGCCTCCGGTTGGGTGCCGAAGCTCATGCCGCCGCCGTGGACATTGGGGCAGCTGACGTTCACTTCCAGCCAGCCCACCTGATCTTCGGCATCCAGCCTCCGGCAGGTGTAGGCGTAATCCTCCACGCTGAAGCCGGAGACGTTGGCCATCACCGGCTTGTGGAAGCATTCCTTCAGCCTGGGCAGCTCCCGGGCAATCACAGCCTCTACGCCGGGATTCTGCAGGCCCACGGCGTTGATCATGCCGGAAGTACATTCGGCAATCCGGGGGGTGGGATTACCGAACCGGGGCTCTCTGGTGGTGCCTTTGAAGGAGAAGGTGCCCAGCTCGTTGATGTCGTAAACTTCCGCGAACTCGTAGCCGTAGCCGAAGGTGCCGGAAGCGGGAATCACCGGGTTATCCAGCTCGATTCCGCACAGATTCACTTTGGTGTTCAAAAGAATACCTCCTCCCGCAGGAAAACGGGGCCGTCCTTGCAGACCCGCTTCGCGCCGCTTTTGGTTTGAATGGAGCAGCCCATGCAGGCGCCGAAGCCGCAGCCCATCCGCTCCTCAAAGCTATACTGGCCGGAGGTGGTCACCACCGCCTCCATGGCCCGGAACATGGGCATGGGGCCGCAGGAATAGAAATAGGAGTAGTCCAAATTTTTCAGCACATCGGTGACGAAGCCCCTGGTGCCGCAGCTGCCGTCGGCGGTGGCGATATAGGTGGGGACGCCCAGGGCTTCAAATTCCTGTTTCAGGAAAATTTCGCTTTCCTGGTTGAAGCCCAGAATCACCCTGGGCTTTTTCCCCTCCGCGATCAGCTTTTTGCACAGGGCATACAGCGGGGGTACCCCCACGCCGCCGCCCACCAGCACGGGATTTTCCCCGCTGAGGGCGGTATTGTAGCCATTGCCCAGGCCGGTGAGCACATCCAGCCTGGTTCCGGCGGGAAGGGCAGCCATCTGCTCCGTACCGTGACCCACCACCTTATAGATGAGGGTCAGGCTGTTTTCCGCCCAGTCGCACACGGAGATAGGCCGCCGGAGGAATTTCCCCGGCAGGGCAATCTCCACAAACTGCCCGGGAGCGGTGATGGCGGAGGTGTCGCCCCGGAGGGTCATTTTGTAGACGGAAGAGGTGAGGGGAGTGTTGGTGAGGATTTCAAAAATACTCTGTTTCATACCTTCTCCTTTTGTAAGAGGGTCGCGTTTCGCTTCGCTGTGGTAATGGAGGCGATCAGCTTGCGGCGGATCGTCCCATTTTTGTTTTTCAGCAGTACATACTGCGTTTCGGGGAGCTTTTTCTTCCTGAACAGAAGCTCCAGCCAGTAGTCGGTTTCGGAGCTTTCTTTCAGGGATATTTCCAGTTTGCTGATGAAGTCTGCCCGGCTTTGGGCATACCGGGCTTCATGGAGGTTTGCTCCGATGGAAGAAGAACTGCGCAGGAGCTGATTGACATACACGGAGCACCCGCTTATTTCGTCGCAGGCATCCGAAACAGCCACTGCAAATAAAATACTTTCCTCACGAAGCTGATTCTTGTCGTCAACCATAGAATCTCCTCTTTTATCGATATATTCGCCTTTGGCGAACTCGATATATGGGCTTTGCCCCTTCGATATCGCTTCGCGTCGATAGGATATAGATCCCTTCTTGCGCCGCAGCGCATATCAAGTTCCATGAACATATCGACCGCGCAGCGAATATCGAAGATCCCGAAGGGATCTATATCGATTTCTCAGGCGTCAATGGTGGAAATGGTCAGGGTGATTTCCTCCAGCACGTCCAGCAGCACCTTCACGGTGTCCAGGGAGGTGAAGATGTTCACATTGTACTCCGTGGAAATCTGACGGATGATGATGCCGTCCTTTTCGTCGGCGCCGGGGGTACGGGTGTTGATCACATAGGCGATGTGACCCTGGCGCAGTGCCTCGGGGATTTCATTGGGATCCTCACTGATTTTCTTCAGCGTGTGGGTGCGGATGCCGTTTTTCTTCAGGAATTCCGCGGTGCCCCGGGTTGCTTCGATGTTGAAGCCCAACTGGTAGAACCGGCGGATCAGGGGCAGAGCTTCCTCTTTGTCACCCTTTGCAATGGTGGCGAAAACGGTGCCGTAGTTCTGCAGCTTCATGCCGGAGGCCTGGAGGGCCTTGTACAGAGCCCGGGTCAGGGTGCGGTCATAGCCGATGGCCTCGCCGGTGGACTTCATCTCGGGAGACAGATAGGCATCCAGACCCCGAATCTTGTTGAAGGAGAACACGGGCGCCTTGGCATACCAGCGCTGCTTCTCCTCGGGATAGATGTGGAAGATGCCCTGCTCTTTCAGGCTTTTGCCCAGAATGACCTGGGTGGCGATGTCTGCCAGGGAGTAGCCGGTGGCCTTGCTCAGGAAGGGCACGGTGCGGGAGGAGCGGGGGTTGACCTCGATGATGTAGACCTTGTCATTTTTGTCCACAATGAACTGCACATTAAACAGACCCACGATGCCGATGCCCAGGCCCAGCTTCTTGGCGTACTGCAGGATGATGCCCTTGACCTTGTCGGAGATGGAGAAGGTGGGGTAGACGGAGATGGAGTCGCCGGAGTGGACGCCGGTGCGCTCCACCAGCTCCATGATGCCGGGGACGAACACGTCATGGCCGTCGCAGATGGCGTCGATTTCCACCTCCCGGCCCTGGATGTACTTGTCCACCAGCACGGGCTTGTCCGCGTCGATTTCCACAGCGGTTTTCAGGTACTGCACCAGCTGGGCCTCGTTGGACACGATCTGCATGGCCCGGCCGCCCAGGACGAAGCTGGGACGCACCAGCACGGGGTAGCCGATCCGGGCTGCGGCGGCAATGCCGTCCTCGATCTTGGTTACAGCCTTGCCTTCGGGCTGGGGAATCTGGAGCTCCTCCAGCAGCTTTTCAAACAGATCCCGGTTTTCGGCTTTGTCGATGGCGGCGCAGTCGGTGCCGATGATCTTCACCCCCCGCTCCATCAGGGGCTGGGCCAGGTTGATGGCGGTCTGGCCGCCCAGGGTGGCAATGACGCCCTCCGGCTTTTCAAACTCGATGATGTTCATCACATCCTCGGGGGTCAGGGGTTCAAAGTACAGCTTGTCGGCGGTGGTGTAGTCGGTGGAGACGGTTTCGGGGTTGTTGTTGATGATGATGGCTTCGTAGCCCAGGCTCCGAATGGTGTTCACAGCGTGAACGGTGGAGTAGTCGAATTCCACACCCTGGCCGATGCGGATGGGGCCGGCGCCCAGGACCACGATTTTCTTCTTGGTGGTGAGGATGGAGTCGTTGGAGCCTGAGTAGCTGGAGTAGAAGTAGGGGATATAGGCACCGGTGTGGCAGGTGTCCACCATGCGGAATACGGGGAAGAGATTCTCTTTCCGGCGCAGGTTCCACACATCCATCTCCGTCTGCTTCCACAGCCGGGCGATGTAGCGGTCGCTGAAGCCCATGATTTTGGCTTCCTTCAGCACCTCCAGGCTGCCCACGTTGGCGGAGAGCTTGTGCTCCATGTCAATGATGTGCGCCACGGCCTCCAGGAAGAAGGGGGTGATCTGGGTGATCTTTGCGATTTCGGCCACGGTGACACCCCGATGAATCAGCTCGGCGATGGCGAAGAAATTGTCATCCCGGAATACGCTGATGTAGTCGAGCATTTCCTCGGTGGGCATATGGTCGAACTTGGGCAGATAGAAGTGGTAAGCGCCGTTTTCCAGGGAACGGACGGACTTCAGCAGGCATTCCTCCAGGTTGGAGCCGATGCCCATCACCTCGCCGGTGGCCTTCATCTGGGTGCCCAGGGTGTTGGGGGCGGAGGTGAACTTGTCGAAGGGGAACCGGGGGAGCTTGGCCACCACGTAGTCCAGCTGAGGCTCAAAGGCGGCGGTGGTGTTGGCAATCTTGATGTCCTCCAGGGCCATGCCCATGGCAATCTTGGCGGTGACCCGGGCGATGGGATAGCCGGAGGCCTTGGAGGCCAGGGCGGAGGAACGGGACACCCGGGGGTTGACCTCGATGAGGAAATACTCGGAGGAGTTGGGGTTCAGGGCGAACTGCACGTTGCAGCCGCCTTCGATCTTCAGCTCCCGGATGATCTTAATGGCGGAGTCATTGAGCATTTTCAGGTCGTGGTCGTTCAAGGTCATAATGGGGGCAACCACCAGGCTGTCGCCGGTGTGCACGCCCACGGGGTCGATGTTCTCCATGCCGCAGATGGTGATGGCGTGGTCATTGGAGTCCCGCATGACCTCGAACTCGATTTCCTTGTAGCCCTTCACGGACTTTTCAATCAGCACCTGATGGACAGGGGAGAGGTTGAAGGCGTTCAGGCCTACCTCCACCAGCTCTTCTTCATTGTAGGCGAAGCCGCCGCCGGTGCCGCCCAGGGTGAAGGCGGGGCGCAGAACCACGGGATAGCCAATCCGCTCTGCCGCCGCCTTTGCTTCCTCCAGGGAGTAGGTGATCTCGGAGGGGATGACGGGCTCGCCGATGGACTGGCACATTTCCTTGAACAGCTCCCGGTCCTCCGCCCGCTCGATGGAGGAGAAGCTGGTGCCCAGCAGCTCCACCCGGCATTCCTTCAGGATGCCCTTCTTTTCCAGCTGCATGGCCAGGTTCAGGCCCGTCTGTCCGCCGATGCCGGGGACGATGGCGTCGGGCCGCTCATAGCGGATGATCTTGGCCACGTATTCCAGGGTCAGGGGCTCCATGTACACCTTGTCGGCGATGGTGGTGTCGGTCATGATGGTGGCGGGGTTGGAGTTGGCCAGGATGACCTCGTAGCCCTCCTCCTTCAGCGCCAGACACGCCTGGGTGCCTGCGTAGTCGAATTCCGCTGCCTGGCCGATGACGATGGGGCCGGAGCCGATGATCAGTACCTTCTTGATGTCCGTTCTCTTTGCCATTTGAAATTTACCTCCTTGTAAATCTGCGTGGAAATGGTAGAAAGATATTCAATGATATGCTTATCGGATTCACTCAGCAAACCAGCAAATTGTTGTTTAGCGTTCCCGTTCGTAGGGCGGGGTCTTGACCCCGCCGATCACGTAACGATTATTGATTGGTACGTTGAATGGAACCAGGTGCGGTGAGAATACCTTCCCCCGGGGGGAAGGTGCCCCGCAGGGGCGGATGAGGAATGCGCCCGGGTGGATATTCAAAAATCTAAAAACCAATAACTAATTGTCCAACATTGTACCTTTTTAATGAACC
>JALFGI010000201.1 GCA_022777455.1 Clostridiales bacterium
GATGATGTTTACGGCGGCAGGCTTCCTGTTCATGTCCGCTGCCTGATTGACGAAGCGGCAAACATTGGTCAGATTCCCCGGCTGGAAAAGCTGGTGGCAACCATCCGCTCCCGTGAGATTTCCTGCTGTCTGGTGCTGCAAGCCCAGAGCCAGCTCAAGGCAATCTACAAGGACAATGCCGATACCATCATCGGCAACATGGACACCTCCATCTTTCTGGGCGGCAAGGAACCGACCACCCTGAAGGAGCTGTCCGCCGCACTGGGGAAAGAAACTATCGACACCTTCAACACCGGAGAAAGCCGGGGCCGGGAGGTTTCCCATTCCCTCAACTATCAGAAACTGGGCAAGGAGCTTATGAGCCAGGATGAGCTGGCTGTCATGGACGGCGGCAAGTGTGTCCTTCAGCTCCGAGGGGTTCGCCCATTTCTGTCCAACAAATACGACATCACCAAGCACCCCAACTATAAGTACACATCCGATTTTGACAAGCGAAACGAATTGGACATAGAGCGTTTCCTGTCCCGCCGGCTCAAGCTGAAACCGGACCAAGCTTGCGCTGTGTACGATTTCTCCCAGTCCGAATAACATACAAAGGTTCAGAGAAGCCAGTCAAAGCCCTTCATGGATACAAAATTATTATGGAGGATTTTTAATGGCATTTTTTAATTCCGCAATTGGTGTTCTGCAGACTCTCGTCATTGCTCTGGGTGCCGGTCTCGGCATCTGGGGTGCAATCAACCTTCTGGAAGGCTACGGCAACGACAACCCCGGTGCCAAGAGCCAGGGCATGAAGCAGCTCATGGCGGGCGGCGGTGTTGCCCTCATCGGTGTCACCCTGGTGCCCCTGCTGTCCGGCCTGTTCACGGTGGGAGGTTGATATTCGGATGAAACGCTGCATTTGCCTTCTGCTGGCGGTCTTACTCCTGTTCGGTGTTTTCCCTGCGGCCTTTGCTGCGGAACTCACCGACACGACGGAACCGACCGCAGAGGATGGCCTTTTCCCCGCAGATGATCTTCCCGGGGATGCTGCGGAACCGGTTGCTGAATTAGCAAACCCGTCTGACGCTCCCACGGAGGAAACAGGCGGTACGGATTTGACTGTGGAAACACCCACAGAAGAATCCACCCCTTCGGAGGAAGTGGTTGCTCCCTCTGAGGAACCCATCATCCCCACTGAGGAAACTACCATTCCGACAGAGGAACGAGAACCCATTGAGAGTGATGAACTTCTGAAAATGGACGGCATCTCCCTTTTCGCCATGGACAGCAGCCAGAGCGGCATCCTGCTGTTCAACTACACGGACAACGGCGACTACACCACCCGGCTGAATTACCAGGTGTCCTGCACCTATCAGCTCAATGGTAACGGCGCGGTAAAGACTGCCTACATCAAGAATATGGGCTGGCATTTTGCCCGGTATGGCGGAGTGCCATATCCCGATAATCCGCTGTACTGCCTGGAACCCTACCGGGATTTCGCCGCCAGTACCTCCGGCAACACCGTTGACCGGGGCGTGACCATGGAGGGCAGCGGAACTACGGCGGGAAGCAATGTCTGGTATGCGCTCCCCGTCGCTCGTCGGCAAGCCATTGGTCAGATTCTGCTGTACAGTAACCAGATGTGGAACAAGTCCATCAGCGTGTCCACCACCGCCTACGCCAACAATCCCAATGTTCCTCTGCGGATTGCCACCCAGATGCTCATTTATGAGATTGTATGCGGTCTGCGGGACCCCAACAGCTTTGTCCGTAATGCCACAAATGAGTGCGGCACCGCCGGGGATGTTTTCTACAATGCGGGTGCCGCCAGCGTGTCCGGCTTCACTTCTGCCTACAGCAGCCTGGAAGCCAGCATCCGATCTGCAAATCTGCTCCCCAGCTTCACCAGCATGTACAGCGGCAGCGCCCCGGTGATTACCCTGACCGGAAAGGATACCAGTGTCCTGGATACCAACGGCGTCCTGTCCGGGTTCTCCTTCACCAACGGGAACGGCGCTTCCTTTGGAAAGAGCGGGAACACCCTGTACATCACCCAGACCGGGGACATTTCCGAATCCAGCGTGTTCCAGGCCACAAGAAACATCCCCTCCGCCGCCGGTTCCACCTATGACATCTGGTATATGGCGGGCTCCGGCTACCAGACCACCATTTCTCTGGCCAGGGCCTCCAGCGGAAGTCTGACCGGCTACTTCCGGCTGAAAGGCGTTCCCCAGACCGGCAGTCTCAGCCTGACCAAGACCACGGAGGACGGGCAGAACCTCTCCGGCTGGCAGTTTGGTATTTACGCCGACAGTGGCTGCACCAATCTGGTTTCCGGGCCCCATACCACGGATGCCAGCGGCAGGATCTCCGTATCCAATCTGAACGTGGGAACCTACTATGTCAAGGAGCTGGGCCACAGGGATGCAGCGGTGAATGCCATGTACGCCTGCGCCAGCACCAATCCCCAGGCAGTGACGGTTACGGCGGGAGGCACGGCATCGGTCAGTTTCCAGAACAAGCTGACCAGCGGCAGCGTGAAGCTCATTAAGCGCACCAATACCGGCCTTGACCTGGGCGGCTGGAGCATTGGGCTGTATACGGATTCCAACTGCACCGCTCCCGTTCCCGGCTCTCCCTTCACCACCGGTGAGGACGGCACTGTGGTGGTTGATGGTCTGGCCCCCGGCACCTATTACGCCCGGGAGAATCCCACGGAGAATTCCTATTGGGACATTGATTCAGAGGTCAAGCCCGTCACCGTGACAGCTGGCCAGACTGCGGAGCTCACCTTCGTCAACACCTGCTATGGCCGCATTGAGTTTCACAAGACCACCAACACCGGCAATCACCTGGGCGGCTGGACTTTTGTGGTTCGTAATGCCAACAGCGAAACCGTTGGAACCTATACCACGGATGACAATGGCTATACCTGCACGGAAAACCTGCCTCTGGGCCGGTATACGGTGACGGAGCAAGCCGCCCAGGATGATTACTGGTTGGCGGAGCTGGGCTTCCACGATGTCACCGTCACCGCCGGAAATGCAACGGTGGATGAATGGCACAACAAGGAGCAGGGTTTGGCCTGGTTTGTGAAAAGGACCAATACCGGCGCAGATACCGAGGGCTGGTGCATCACGATTTATTCGGATGAAGCCTGCACCCAGGCGGCAAGGGAAATCGTCACCAATCAGGAGGGCAAGGCGGGTTATTACCTGGACCCCGGCACCTATTGGGCTAAGGAGACAGGAAACCAGAACGGCCTCTTTGACAACGAGTATTGGGTCATTGACCCCTCCGTCCAGAGATTCGAGGTCAAGCCCCATGAGAGTACGGAGATTGTATTCTCCAACAATCACTGCGGCAAGCTGGAAATCGTCAAGACCATGGAAGGCTCCGGCAGCGTTGAGGGCTGGCAGTTCAAAATCTCCGACCCGGGTGGTGCTGAAATCGAGGGCTCTCCCTTTGTGACGGACAGGGACGGCGTAATCCAGACCGGAAATCTGCTCCCTGGCGACTATACGGTGGAAGAGCTTCTCCCGGAGGACAGCATTTACTCCTGTCAGACCGAGAACCCCATCACTGTGACGGTAAAAGCAGGAGAAACGGCCCACATTCCCTTTACCAACTGCATCCGTCCTGCCCGCATCTGGATTGAAAAGGTGGACAACACCGGCAAGCACCTGGCGGGAGCAGTATTCCGGCTGGAATGGTCTGCTGATAACGGCCAGACCTGGGCAAACATCTTCTACTCTGATAAGCAGGAGCCGGTGAAGGGCGGTTGCTCCAACGCCGAGCTGGCGGATGGCTGCCTGACCTCCAATGACAAAGGAGAGCTGGCCTGGAACAATCTGTACCCCGGCCTGCGCTACCGGGTTACGGAAACCCAGGCACCGGAGGGCTACACCAGGCTGAAAGGCACCGCTTTTGACGATACCATCACTGTGAAAGACCTGGATGTGACCATTCGGGTGGTAAACAACCGGGGCTTCCTGCTGCCGAAAACCGGTTCTGCATCCTTGAGGGTTGTTTCCATTGTGGGAGCGGTTGCTCTGGTAGGCAGTCTGGTGGTAATCCTGTCCAATACCCGCCGAAAGAAGCACTGATCAATCATTGCGGAAGGAGGCAACCGCTTATCCATACCCTTTACCACGCCAGGGATCAGCCCTGGCTTTTTTCATGCCCATCATCCACAATTCAAAACTACAATCTAAGAAAGGAAAAGCAAAATGAAAAACTTCACCAAAATCATGTCCCTCTTTCTGGCGCTGACCCTGCTGCTGTGTTTCCCTGTCGGGGCATCCGCCGCTCCCTTTGACGAAGCCGTCATTGATATGGACAGAAAAGGCAGCCTGACTATCTACAAATACGACCTGACCAACGCTGAAAAGGACGGCATCTGGGACAGCTCCTATGTATCCACCGGCGTTATGGATCAGGCCGGTGTGGTGGACATCCTGGGCGGCTCCAACCGTGCCGGGGATAACGATTCTGCTTCCGACCTGGGCAACGGCCAGACCTCCAACAGCTACGCCATCCGGGGTGTGGAATTCACCTATCTGAAAATCGCCGACATCTGCCAGTTCTCCCAGGCGGAGGAAGATGCGCCGGACCATGTTCAGGTGCTCTACGCCGTAGATAAGACCCAGGGAGAAGCCTTCCTGTCCGCACTGGGTCTGAGCAACGGTGCCAAGCGCTTTGAGCGTGCCGACAGTCTGGATGCCACCCGCTATTTCTATGAAAGCGACACCCTCATCGATGCTCTCGCCGGCGGCCTTTCCAGCAACTCCACCGTGGTGAAAAATGCCCTGGAAAGCTTCGTCAACACCCAGGGCGGCGTGAAGATGCCCCTGACCGACGGCTACGGTAAAACCGGTGCCACGGGCCTGGATTTGGGCCTTTACCTGGTGGTGGAAACCAAGGTGCCGGAAATGGTTGTTTCCACCTGCGATCCCTTCCTGGTGAGCCTGCCTATGACCTCTGTCAACGGCACTAACGCCAGTGACGGCGGCACCCGCTGGATGTACGATGTGACCCTGTATCCCAAGAACCTCACCGGCATCCCCAGCCTGGAAAAGACCCTGCGGGAACAGGTTGCCGATACCGGCAAGAACGGCGGCTCCGCTTCTAACATCAAGGATGGCTACGCCCACACCGGCACCGCCTCGGACGGGGACATCATCGACTACCAGATCATCTCTACTCTGCCCAGCATCACCTCCGAATCCACCTATCTGTCCTGCTACACCTTCGTGGATACCCTGTCCGCCGGTCTGAGCTATCTGACGGGGGATGTGAAAATGGAGCTGTTCACCGATTCTGGCTGCACCGACCTGATTACCACCTGGCGGGAAGCGGACGGAATGTTCACCGTGCGCTACAACGCCGCCTCCAACGGTGCCAACGCCATGACCATTGAGATGACCAACAGAGGCCTGGCAGAGCTGAACGCCTCCAAGGTAGTCTATTCCGGTGCTTCCATGGTCAACAGCGGCTACTCCGACTGCACCATGAGAATCACCTATCAGGCGAAGCTGGACAGCGACAGCAGCGTGGTCTACGGCGACAGCGGCAACCCCAACGAGGTGGTGCTGACCTGGAAGCGCACCAGCCAGAATTACTACGATACCCTGGTGGACGATGCCCATGTGTATACCTACGGCATCGACGTGACCAAGCTGTTTTCTGACGGCAAGGGCGATTTCTCCATGGTGGAGTTCCTGGTAAAGAACAAGACAGACAATTATTTCGTCAAGGCGGAGCTGAACCAGGCGGATGGCGTTTACTATGTGGTGGGCCATGCCGTTAATGAAGCCGATGCTACCCACTTCATCCCAGTGGACAGCAAGGGCAATCCCGGCAAGGTCATCATCAAGGGTGTGGGGGATGATGAGTACATCATCACCGAGATTCGCACCGACAACGGCTACACCCTGCTGAAAGAGGCCATCACCGTTGCCATTTCCCAGAAAGCATCCTCCCAGCTCTGCGACTGCTACAGCCGGGATGCCCTGGGACTGATTCAGAATGACCCCAGATACGCCTCCATCATCCAGGACAACGGGAGCCTCCACAACATACCCCAGCGGCATCTAGAGCACGCCCTGCTGACCGCCGCCGCAACAGTGGATGGCAATTCCGTTTCCATGCTTTCTGACGGAAATTCCGAGAATGCGGAAGCGCCCCTGTCCGTGGTCAACACCCGGGGCTTTGACCTGCCCAAAACCGGTGACAACGGCACCATGTTCATCACCGTCACCGGCATTGTGATGATGGCCGCCGCTACGGTGGTGATCATCCTCGCCGCCCGGAAGAAGAATAAGCGGTAATATGACTGCCCCGGAGATTCATGCTCCGGGGCGTTCCCATAAGGAGGGAAATATGAAACGAATCACCAGTATTGTCCTGTCCGCCGTGACCTTTCTGCTGGCTCTGGGACTGACCATCTATCCGGTTGTAAGTATTTATGTAAACCAGAAATGCGCCTCTGAAATCTTCTTCACCTATGAGGAGGCGGTGGAGCAGACGGATGATCTGACCCTGGCGCAAGCACGGCTGGATGCCCTGCGCTACAACGAATC
>JALFGI010000218.1 GCA_022777455.1 Clostridiales bacterium
AGCAGACTGGCCTCCCGCAGATTCAGCATCCGCTCCACGTCGGATGCCAGCTCCGCTTCCACATTGTCGATATACAGTTTTTCGGATACCGGCGTGGGCAGATTCACAAAATCCGTAATGCCCGGTTTGATCTCGCCGAACACACCGGCAGTATAGATGCCCTTCTGAATGGGACGGCTCTGGGGCTCCGAGGAGGGATAGCCCCGGACGCCCATCCGTCCGTTGCCCAGGAAAAAGATACTCTCGCAGAAATCATCCACCCATCCGGCACCTGTCTGCGTGATGGTCCAGGGGGTAAGCTTCAAATCAGTTCTCATGACGTTTCTCCTCATAGGCGGTCTTCATGCTGTGGCAGAGGAAGCCCGCGCAGGTGGCAAAAGCGGCTCCGGTAGTGCAGGTTCCCTTCACCGGGTCCACGCTTTCGCAGGCGATGCCGTTGTCCATTTCCAGAATCTCCAATTCCCGGAAGGCCTGCTCCTCGTAACCGCACAGCAGACTGTTGCACAGGCTGAGAATCCAGGGATAGGGCGCATGGGCGCAGCCAATTTCCGCAATGGGCGCATCCGCAAAACTATACTGATAGGCCGGGGAGCGAATCATAGACACCGTATTCTGCCAGACCTCATCCGACGCATCACAGAATCCGTAGTAAGGGAAAAGCTGCAAGCTTCCGGGGGGCTCATCATAGACATTGTGCTCCCCCTTCAGGTCAACCGACCAGGCAAAATAGGGCCTTCCCTGGGAATCGCGGAAGACACAGTGCTTGTAAATGGCATCTGCGACCTTCTTCGCCTGGGGCAGCGCTGACGCATACCTGTCCGGATACAGCTTTGCCAGGGCACACAGGCTTCGCCATACAAGCATGTTGTTGTAGGTCAGATAGGGATATACGATCTCATCATCCGTGGGCTGGAGGAAGGTTTCGTACAGTGGGATTTCGGGGTGCTTCATCGTGTCCAGTGTGTTCAGAATCTGACGAATCCCCTTTTGAACATCGGCGTCTTCCAGAATCGCCCTGTCCCCTGTTTTTCCCACATAAGCATCCAGCGCAATGATGGGCGACATCAATTCGTCCAGCTCAAATCCCGGCTCCAGAACCGTTCCGTCAATGTAGCGGGAATGAATCCCCAGATTTCTCCGTTGCCTTCCAAAGATATAGTGGAGGATTTCCTCCGCCAATTGCGAATCCGCGTCCAGGATTGCGGGGAAAGCCCAAAGCAGCACATCCCGGTCCCAATAGGCTGCGCTGACATAGTACCGGGTCCCCCGACTGGTGGCACAAACCAGTTCTTCGGTATCCATGGTAATGCCGGTGGAATAGAAGATGCAGAAAAAGAGATTTGTATTGTAGATTTCCGTCAGCTTCGGTCTGGCCATCTTTTTTGTTCGCTTTTCCAGCCAGACGGCGGTGCGGTGATATTCCCAATCCCAGCCCCGGCGAAGCATCTCCTTGGCGCTGGTTGCAGCGGCCACCTCCTCGTAGCCCAGGCCCCAGTAGAAAACCATTTCCTGTGTCTGACCGGCATGGAGGGGATCGTTTCTGGAAAGGGCATAAGAGACTTCTTTCCCGGAGACGGTAAAGTCTGCACTGACGCTTCTGTCGCACATGGGTGCGAAGGCAAACATGGGAGCGCCGCAGCGGTAATCAAAGATGATGCTGTCGTTCCAGCCGCTTCGGTAGCAATGGACTTCTCCGCCAAGCTCCTTATCCTCGTTGATGCAGTGCCAGCTGCTGCCCCAGCAGCCCCTCAGTCCCCAGCGAATTTCCCCTTCCTCTCCGCCGGTGACGGACAGCTTTACCCCGAAGCCCCGCTCTCCCACAGGCGTGAGGATGGTCATGGAGAAATCGTGTTTTCCCAGCTTGGCCCGGAGGGTGGGAATCCAGAAATGCTCCCTGCTCCAATTCAGGCAGGAAAGCCGCACCTGCTGGTCTTCAATAAAAAAGAAGGGCTCCATCAGTGGGACAGTATCCGTCCCCCGAATCTCGATCAGCCCCTTGTGCTGCATGGACAGATAGGTAAAATCCTCAATTCCGGCAGTTTGCTGGTTGATTTTCGGGAGGGAAATCATTTCGTTTCCGGTTGGCAAGTAGCGATCCATAAATACACCTCGTAGCATTGTTTAATCGGTTAAATTCAATTGATGATTCAAGTATAACAAAAATTCCTGTCTTGTCAATATTATTTTAATCAAGTTGCAAAAAGCTATTGACAAATTGAGCCTTCGATATTATCATAGATCCATAAAGATAATTTAAGCGATTAAACGCTAATGAGAGAAGGATTACCATGGCACGCCCCACATTGAAGGATGTCGCTCAACGAGCCGGCGTCACCACCGCAACGGTTTCCTACACGCTCAGCGGAAAGCGGCCCATCTCCGAGCAGACAAAGCGCAGGGTGATGGAGGCCATTGCCGAGCTGGATTACGTCCCGAATCTGGACGCCCGCTCTCTGAGTATGCGGGACTCCAAGCTGATTGGCGTCGTGGTTCCCCAGACCGAGCCCGGCGACCGGCTGATGTTTCAGAATGCTTTCTACAGTGAAATCCTGGGCAGCATCGAATACTACGCCCGGCTGGAGGGCTACCACACCCTCATCTCCGCCACGGATGCAAATGAAAGCTACCTGACCCTGGCAAAAAAGCGGAATCTGGACGGCATCATCGTCATCGGAATGTATCCCGATGAATTCTATCAGCAGATGAAAAAGTCGCAGATTCCCATTGTGCTGATCGACAGCTACTGCAACGACCACTACTATCACAACATCCGCATCGACGATGCCTACGGAAGCTACCTGGCTACCCGCCATATGCTGGAAAACGGCCACCAGCATATCGCCTTTTTTGTTGGTCAGCTGAAGGAAAACGGCGTCATGAAAAAGCGCCTGCTGGGGTATCAGCAGGCACTGCAGGAACAGGGGCTTCCCTTCCGGGAGGAATATATCTTTGAAGGCCAAATCGACTACAGCAGCGGCATTGAACTGGCAGACAAACTGATCGCCTCCGGATTGCCCGCCACCGGAGTGGTGGCCGCAGCGGACATTCTGGCCATCGGAGCGATAAAAGG
>JALFGI010000256.1 GCA_022777455.1 Clostridiales bacterium
AAAGTCTTTTATCAGCAAAAAGCTGCCTGTGAAGCCCCCTTATGAATACAAGGTTTTCGATGCGATCGTGGACTTGCTGATTGCAAATGGCGGCAGAGCCAGAAAGGGCAACGGGAGAAACTACAAGCTGGGTCATCCGGAGTGCGATGAAAACACCGTAGTCGGTGCAGTAGCGATTTACACCGGAAAGAAACCAGGAGAATCTGTATTTGACCCCGTGTTTGTGCTGGCGGCCGTTTTGGAGTGGGCTGGCATTGCCAGTAATGAGCGTGGAGAACTGGTGCTGACCCAAAGTTACAGGAGTAAGTTATGATTCGGTTTTTGTTTTGGATTTTGTTTGGATTCTGGTATAACCTGTTGGTTAAGAAAAATCAATACTGACGGAGGGACAGTATGAATACGGATAACCTGGCACATCAATTTACGGAAGAATTGAAAGACAAGATGTTGCGAGCGAAAAGGGAATGCAGATACAATCCGACACGATTTAACCAAATGATTGCGCAATATGGCGGTGTTGAAACTGCAAAGCAATTGATTTCATCGGGTTTACGAACAGGTCATCCATCAGATGGGTATACAACATTGCTTCTTTGTGGGAGATTGGATTTGACAATGGAGCATTCTGTATGCAAATCCGAATACAAAGAACTATTTTCTGAATGCGAAATCTCATACTGCAAATCGCTTTTGGGATCAGAATGATATGTCAGAATATGCACCGCTATAAACAAAGAAAAGCCTTTCCAAAATGTCAAAACCGCCAGTTTTCGTACGGAAAACTGGCGGTTTTGGTCCGGGCTGCGGGACTTGAACCCACGGTCTCTTGGTCCCAAAGCGTGGATATCAAAAACTGCAATTTCTTGAAAGAAAAATTGTGCTGGGTGGTTAATATTGAAGTGCGAATCGGAATCATTCAAACCTATAGATTTGAGATTTTATATGCGAATGTAGTCGGTTAACTGGGAACGCACACCCTTGCCACTATTGGCAATTTAAATTATCTGTCGTGCGGCAATGTGGTGATCAGCAACACGAAGCAGGAGCCTGGTTTATGTATCAGGGCACCGCCGATAGGACTCAGAATAGATAGGACGGCAAGGTGACTGGCAGTGAAATGATACACATTCAAAATCGTGGCAGTAAAAAGCAACCGGACCAGTTACACGGACGCACAGACGGAACCGGTTTTCAGCTATATCATATATTTTGCCCGGTATTCACCCGGTGTGCAGGAGGTATACTTCTTGAATACTCTTGAAAAATGACTCTGTGATGAGAACCCCAAGTAGTTGCCGATGGCGGTCAAAGATTTATCTGAATAGCGGAGGAGGCGTTTGGCTTCCTCTGTTTTTTCTTTGAGGATGAAATCCGTCAGACTCTCTCCGGTTTCTTCGATGAACTTTCGGGATAGATAAGGGCGGCTGACATACAGCTCCTTTGCAATATTCTCAGCGGTGATAGCTTCCGACAGGTGATGCTGAACGTAGTTGAACACATCCGCAGCCAGTTTCCCACGTTGGCTTCCTTGGCGGATTCTGGCAACCTTTTGGGTGTACTCTAAAACCATATGGTATTGCAGATTCAAAATCTGATCCGGGCGACTGAACAGTTCGCATTTTTGAATATAGGCATCGCTCAGGCTGAAGGCATCCTCTACATCCATACCACCGCGAATGGCCGCCCGGGAAGCAAGTGTAGCCGAGACAATGAAGGTGTTTTTCATCTGCCGCAGCTGCTCCGGGGCAAGGATTCCGCCACGGACAGCGGGAGCGGACTTGATCCACCCCTGTAAGGCGGCAGTATCCCCCTTACGCACCATGGTCATGAGGGTGCGTTCCAATTCAAAGGTATTGTGAACATCCTGTACGGGAATGGCATCCTCAACATACTGCTGTGCCACCTTGCCGGCGACGGATTCTTTGTTGAGAAGCTCTTGCTGACGATCGAACACCACTATGTCCTGCAAGGAGAGTTTCTGACCGGTGAGAACATAGTTCATGGCACACAGAATCTGCATAATGCTCTCCAGTGGCATCCGGATTATGCTCTTCATGCCGATGATGAAGTCCTCCATTTCCTCCGGAGCCACATCCAGCCGGAACGCAAGCTCCCGAAGCTCCTGATCGCTGCTGCCGGTCTGGCAGGTGGGGCCGATTACAATTTTCTGATTTTCATAGCTGATCACACCGTAGTAACGGAATCCGTCAGTGATATAGTAGCCAATCGGTGCCTGGAGCTTTTGAATTTCCTCCCAATATAGCATCATAGGGTCTTTGGGCAGGGACACAAAGGAATGGAAGAATACAAGCTGCTCTCCTTCATACCGCCGCACAGGAACGCCGGAAAGGTTTCCGATGATTGTACATAAATAGTTCAAATCCGCATTTTCCATAGGATCACCTCGTTCGGTAACAATTATACAGCAATCGTTACAAATATGCAAGACAGAAAAGGGGCGAATATGCTATGATTATTGTGATAATTCCCAAAGAAGGAGGCGCTCGCAGATGAATATTCAGCACATTATATCAACTATGACCTTGGAGGATAAGATTTCTCTGTGTACCGGCGGGGACTTCTGGCACACCAAGGCAATGCCGCAGTACGGAATTCCTGCCATTATGATGTCCGACGGCCCCCACGGACTGCGCTGCCAGACAGCAGAGGCAGATATGATCGGCGTGAACGAGTCCATCCCGGCAACCTGTTTTCCCACAGCCGTAACGGCCGGTGCAACATGGAGTCCGGAACTGTATGCACGGGAAGGAATGGCGATCGGCAGAGAGGGTGCAGCCGCCAATGTGCCGGTGGTGCTTGGCCCCGGCTGCAACATCAAGCGCAATCCCCTTGGCGGCAGAAATTTCGAGTATATTTCCGAAGATCCTTATATTGCAGGTAAAATGGCAGGCGCTTTCATCCGGGGACAGCAAAGCACCGGTGTTGCCTCCAGCCTGAAGCATTTTGCCGTAAACAGCCAGGAGTATAAACGTCAGAATGGAGACAGCCAGCTGGATGAGCGCACACTCCGGGAAATCTATCTGACTGCCTTTGAGATTGCGGTGAAGGAAGGAAAACCCGGCACTGTGATGTGCTCCTATAACAAGATCAACGGCACCCATGCCAGCGACAGTAAGGAGCTGCTCACCGATATTCTCCGTACCGAGTGGGGTTTTGACGGCATGGTCGTCACCGATTGGGGCGCACTCAATGACCGGATTGCAGGCTTCCGGGCAGGCTGTGACCTGAATATGCCCGGCGGCTCCAAATTCATGGAAAAGGCTGCATTGGAAGCGGTTCGCTCCGGCAGGCTGTCAGAAGCGGATGTGGATGCCTCCGTGGAGCGGGTTCTGTGTCTGGTAGAAAAGTGTCAGCACATTGTTAAGCCGGAAATCGATTGGGATGCTCACCATGAACTGGCAAGAACGATAGCGGAGCAAGGTGCCGTTCTTTTGAAAAACGAGGATCATATACTGCCGCTGCGGGAATCTGACATGGTACTGATTGGCTCCATGGCAGAAAACCTCCGCTATCAGGGCAGCGGCAGCAGCCACATCAACCCCACAAAGGTGGTCAGCATCACGAAGGCCATGCCCGATGCAGCCTATGTTTCCTGCGGCGATGCCCGCGGAATGGTCGCAGAGGCGGAGCTGCAAAAAGCCGCAGCCGCCGCAAAGCAGCATAAAATCCCGGTTTGTGTGGTGGGTTTGCCGGACAGCTACGAATCCGAAGCCTTTGACCGGGAGCATATGCGTCTGCCGGAGGGCTATAATGCACTGGTAAATGCCGTGGCAGCCGCCAATCCCAATACGGTTGTGGTGCTGCTGGGCGGCAGCGCCATGGAGCTTCCCTGGGCAGATCAGGTAAAGGCCATTCTGTATATGGGCCTTCCCGGGCAGGCCGGCGGCGAAGCTGCGGCCAATCTGCTCACCGGCAAGGTAAGCCCTTCCGGCAAGCTGACGGAAAGCTGGCCCGTGAACTATGACGATGTGATTTCCAAGGACACTTTCGGAAAGAAAAACACCGAATATCGGGAAGGCATCTATGTTGGCTATCGCTATTATGACAAAGCAGGCAAGGCAGTCCGCTATCCCTTCGGCCATGGCCTGTCCTATACCGAATTTACATACAGCAATCTCACGATCACAAACCGTCATGTGTCCGTTTCGGTGAAGAACACCGGTTTCCGCAGCGGCGCAGAGGTGGTGCAGCTTTACATTGCACCGCCCAAGGGGGGATTGTTCCGCCCTGCAAGAGAGCTAAAGGGCTGTGAACGCGTGGAGCTCGCTCCCGGAGAAGAAAAAGCAGTGGAATTTGAATTGACCGACCGCAGCTTCGCGATCTGGAAGGACGGTTGGGTAGTTCCCGGAGGCACCTATATCGTGCAGATCGGTTCCTCCAGCCGGGATATTCGCATGGAACAGTCCATCAAAATCGAAGGAGCTGCCGTCCCTGCCCCCGCGTGGCAGACGGGCAGTTGGTACGAAACCCTGTCCAGTTCCCCCAGCCGGGAAGCATGGGAAAACCTGATGGGGCACCCGGTTCCCATCACCGCCGAGCCGAAAAAGGGACAGTATGATATGGATTCTACCTGCATGGAAATGAAGGAGCATTCTCTTGTAATGAAGATTCAGTATAAGATCACCGAGGGA
>JALFGI010000283.1 GCA_022777455.1 Clostridiales bacterium
AGCACATCAGAAAGCAAAGCACGGCAGAGCGTATACGGTACGCCTTTGGATGTGGAATTTTACGGCATAGAGCATTTTTACACCATTTGGCAAAATGCGAAAGTGCTTCTTGCAAACAGAGCATTGTTTTACCCGCTGAAATCGCTGTAATGAGGAGAAGCCCAGCATCACGTCAAACGGCGCGTGCTGGGCTTCTTTTTGTTGCGTCTCGGGGCTTTTTTTGGAGGATAATCCCTCCTGTGTGCCATTTGCTCCGCAGGTAGTCTCAGATAGTATTCATAGTTCTCATTGCGTTGGCGGCTGTTTTTTGTCCACCGGATCGCCTCGTCGGTGAAATAATACCGGATAGAAAATTTGCATTTTTCCAGAGAGCACACATCTTTTACAGCGGAAAGCAACCATAAACTTTGATAATGATTCAGAGTGCACACCATAGAAGCATACAAAAATCCTCTGTCATCTGGGTTCTGTAGGATAGCGTAAAAATCCTCACAGTGCTTCTTAATCCCGTGGTTGCCCACGCAGGCTGCGGCGGCAGATTTCACTTCTACCAGCACGATTTCTGTTACCACACCGTCCTGGAGTTTCACAGCCAAGCAGTCGGGAGATCCCTTCTTTGCAATATCCGACGATTCCCCTGGGATAGAAAGCTCCATATCGTAAAAGACCAGTTCCTCTCCAATTCCCATAGGATCAAAATGAGCAGAAAACAATTCCTGCTGCCGTACCTTCTCCAGAAGATCTCTCTTTCTCGACGGATGGATATAATCTGTGAGTTTGGACAGGTCAAAAAAGTCATCAATATAACTCTTATAAGCGTCAATGATCTGCGTTTGTGCGTTCTTCGGAATCATATCAGAATAGAACCATACCTCGTCTGATGCGCTGAAGCGGATTTCCGGTAGAATCGCTTTTATCCTGGATTTTGCAGCCTCCATGGGCTCCGTATATCGGGCGTGGCGGAGGTTAAAAGAAAGCCTATAACCCCGCTGGTGCTGAGTGATCTTAAAGAGGCTGTGGCTTTTATAATACACATTCACATAGCCATCACGGAAGCAGAGGATCAAATTATTGGTGCGATCTTTTACCGCATCTGTTACCCATTTCAGGGTACCACTGTGTAGCTCGCTCTGAAATTCATCGGATATACTTCTCATAGGGGCCTCCTTACAGGGTTATGCAGTCACCGTCTTGTGGGAACAGAATCCTTCTTCCATCAGCAAGTGATATGAATGCGTCGGGTTTCTCTGTGTGCATGGGTATGATGAAGCCTGGGTCAACGGTATCAATTACCGTACGGATGGTTTCTCCGTCCGCATGACCGCTGGTATGCAGTTCAATACGGTGGAATCCCCGCAAAAAAGCCTGCATATCCGGCCGCTCCAAATAGCCTTTCCACATGGAGTAGATGACCACCGCGTCGGGGAACCGCTCCATCGTCTGCCTATGGAATGGGTTTCCGCTGCGGACAAACATACAGAACCCCTTATCGGTCATCCGTTCATCCAGATTCCGCCCATAGCGCAAAATCCCATCACAGGCATACACCGCACTTTTCGTGCCTCCGGTCTGCCGAAGATACTGAATCATTTCGCATTGATAATCATCACAAATACAGTATTTCCCCTTGGGAATTACCGAACACACCGACGCAATACGGTCAAAATTCGTAGAGGAGCACAGCACGAATACATACTTGTTTTCCTCCAGCACAGTCTTGATCTGGCTTTGCAATTCCTGTTCGCTGATGTGGGAATAGTCAGGTCTGTTCAGAGTTGTACCTTCACAGATCAATGCATCCACCTTCCCCACATATTTCGGTTGGCAGAAGTCCTTTTCCACGAAAACCATGGTTGCGGAAGTCTCCGGTATGCAGAACCCGTTTCCCATCTGCTTCGATCAGGAACATATGGGCATCGTACGCAGAATGGTCCACAAACAGCGGTGTAATTGCAATATCACCAATCACAATCGTCTGTGGCGCTTCAAAGGTACGGATTCGTTCCACCAATTCCACAGGAAACTTCCGGGTTCGGTTGTTGAGCCGCTTCAGAATCTCTTTGGATGCTTTTCCCATATATAGCGGGATATCCGGATTTACCATATCCATCAGGCCCATCACCGTCCTTTGAAAGTGTGTGTGATGTTAACTCTGCCGCCCGGGTATTGCAAGTGGCTATGCTGCACAAACCTGGGCGGCTATTTTTATTGCTATCGGCTGTATAACGAATAGCGGTTGTTTAACGAATTGAAAGCACAATATGCGGTGGATATAAGCAAGGCGCACCTGCCAAAACCATCATATCAAGGAAACACAGACTATAAATACGTTGCAAATGCAAGAAAAAAGCCTTTTTTACCGTAATTTTGGAAAAAAGGGAATAAAAAAGCAGATACCGTAATCGACACGATTGTATCAATTTCGGTATCTGTTATGGTACAGCGGAGCTAACCAAATCCGAACCATGTTCCTGTTCGGCAAAAGCGGTTTCTATGTCATTCAGTGTGATGGTTTGGGCACCATCCTTGTGGTTGAAGGTGATGATCAGCTTGTCATCGTAGAGATAAATACGATTGACGAAAGTATCGATCAGCCGCTGGCTGTGAGACTGCTTGCTCAGCCCCATTGTGGACAAGGAGCCGGAGCTGGCCAGTCAGTTCCGGATCATAAGCATCCCCACCTTGGTGGTGATGCAGGACGGCCAAGTGGTCGCCCAGGCCGTAGGCGCCAGACCCAAGAGTGCCATTCTGGCTATGCTGTAACAAAAAATTCGCCTCCCGGAAATTCCAGGAGGCAGATTTTTTTGCAGAACCGGGTCAGCCGCTGACCTTTTCGAAATCCGAAGCCGGGTGCTTGCACAGCGGACAGACAAAGTCCGCCGGCAGCTCCTCGCCTTCATAGACATAGCCGCACACGGTGCAGCGCCAGACCGTCTTTCCGGCCTTCTTCTCAGGCTTCGGCTTGATGGAGGACTGATAATAGGCGTAGGTCGCGGAAGGCTCCCGGGAGAGGACATCCATATCCTCCACGGCGGCGATAAACATGGTGTGGGTTCCCAAGTCAATGGTCTGCTCCACCCTGGCACTGATATAGGAGTTGGTTCCCTCCGTGATATAATACAGGCCGTTGGCGCTGCGTTCACAGGCGGAATAGTCCACGAATTTGTCAACCGTCCTGCCGGACTGGAAGCCAAAGTGCCGGAACAGGGAAAAATCCGCTTTCTCGCTCAGAATGGAAATGTTGAATCTGCCGGTCTCCCGGATCATATCATGGGTAAAGTTATCCTTATTCACCGTGATGCTAATCCGGTTGGGGGTAGAGGTCACCTGCCCCGCGGTGTTGATGATACAGCCGTTGTCCTTATCTCCCTGGCGGGCGGTCAGCACAAACAGGCCGTAGCTCAGGTTGTACATTGCTTTCTTGTCCATATTCTGCGCCCCCTTATCAGGTCATGGCCGCACCGTCTACCCGGAGGGTAACGCCGGTCACATAGCTTGCCAGATCACTGGACAGATACAGGTACGCGTTGGCGATGTCCAGAGGCTCGCCTACCCGGCCAAGGGGAATTCCGGCGGAAATCCGGTCCACTAGCTCCTGGGGCAGAGCCGCCACCATGTCGGTTCTGGTGACACCGGGAGCCACGGCGTTGACACGGATGTTGTCCTTGGCCAGTTCTCTGGCAAGAGACCGGGTAAGGCCGTTCACCGCGTACTTGGAGGCGGGATAGCCGCAGCCAGAGGGCTGGCCGTACTCACCGACCATGGAACTGGTATTGACGATGACGCCGCCGCCCTGCGCCTTCATGATCCTGGCCGCGGCCTGGGTGCAGACAAACACAGCCTTCACATTCAGATCTATGATCTTGGAGAATTCCTCAATAGTGTAGTCATACAGGCTGGTTCTGGAAGAAATGCCCGCGTTGTTGGCCAGGATATCCAGGCTGCCAAACTTCTCCTTAACGGAAGCAAAGGCTGCCGCTACCTCCTCAGGAGAGCAAATGTCCGGCCAGATGCCCATAACCCGACCCGCGTACTCCGGCAGCTTCGCCAGGGCTTTATCCACAGACTCCTGCCGGGACCCGGCAATGGCTACATTGGCGCCGTTTTCCAGAAACTTCTTCGCAATGGCGAAGCCGATTCCTCTGGTTCCGCCGGTTACAACTGCCGTTTTTCCTGTTAACATACAATTTTCCTCCTATTTCATATTGATTGACCGGGTGCTTCCTCCGATGTTTTTTCCTTCTCCCCGCATTCCGGGCACAGGTAGTACACCTTCAGATCGTAGAACAAAAAGTCCTGCCCGAGCTGGCTGCGCAGAGGCGCGGTCAAGTCCTCAAAGGAAACATCCAGTATCTTTCCACAGCGCTTACAAACCAGGTGATCGTGCTTCTGGAGAATATCGTACCGGTCCGGCATTCCTTCCACGGAAACCTTCCGGATCAGACCGGATTCCCACATTTTATTGAGGTTGTTATACACGGTCGCCAGGACCACCTTCGGATGGTCCATTTTCAGCCTTTCAAAAATCTGGCGAACAGTCAGATGCTCATGGGACATTCGTACGATATTATAAATTGCTCTTTCGTATTTTGTCATGGAAGCATCCCTCCCATTCGTTTTAGAATTATTTTAATTATATTATAATCATTCTAAATTATTTGTCAAGTAAAATTTGAGTATTTTCCACATTCACAGCGATCCACAGTTGACGCTGATTACAAATACCCCATTTGCCAATTTCACAGAATGTCCTGAGGTTTCGAATAGCCGTCGGTGTGAGTGAGTTGCTTGCATCGACGACGTTTTCTCTGCCCAAAAGCCTGTCACCGGGCTCCGCAAAGAGCTGGACAAGCTCAGCAACGAAGCGGTTTCCACGGACATGTGTTGACGGCTGATCGCCATGATGGAGAAGTTGGGTATAATGATACTTCCGTCCCTTTTCTTTGGGGCGGCTCGGAGCGATCCTCGGAGGGGTGAGAGTCCCATGATACTACTTTACCGGTGGTAGTCCGCAGCATTCCCTATTCAGCAGGGGCGCGAGCTGCAAATATGCTGGAACACAATTTATCATCAAAAACTATGGGCAGCATTTGTCGAACGACTGCTGCCTATCCTTTTGCTGATAAGGCAAAATCAAATCTTGTGGAGGTGAGACGGGTGAATACCGCATCAACCATTTCTCAGCGCGATGCCTACAAGCTCATGCTGAAAGACTATCCAGATGTGATGAGCATTGAGCAGATGTGCGAAATACTCAGCATCAGCACAAAGACCGGCTACCGCATCCTGCGGGAAGGTAAAATCTGCTGTCTCAAAGTCGGCAGAGCCTATCGTATTCCGAAGGCTCATCTTTTCACCTTTCTCTGCATCGGATGC
>JALFGI010000318.1 GCA_022777455.1 Clostridiales bacterium
CTTAGGAGGCGGATGCTCTATCCTGCTGAGCTACGGAGACGTTTGTCTGATTATTCTATCGAAAAACAACCCCATTGTCAAGTGGGAAAGCAAATCTGAAACCAGGAGGATCTGACAGAAGATTACAGAAAAACACACACATGATCTGCTCACTACAGCATATACTGTCCAATCGGTTTTAGGAGGGAAGCATATGGAAAACAAGGATGCCACCCAGTTGGATATTGATGACCTGATTTTTGATCAGGAAGACGGAGGGGCCAGTCAGCGATAAAATGGTGAAATTCAATTTTTGCTCTTTACAGGACGGCATCATTGGGTTATAATGAACTTAATTATGCAAATTAATGAAATGAGAGATTACTATGAATATTGCCTTTGATACCTACAAACAGAAACTGAATGACTGCCGTCCTGCTCTGGACGGTCTGGCGGATTCTTTGAACATCGTGGGCCTGCGCAATGAACTGGAGCGTTTGCACGCCATGCAGGAGGCTCCCGGCTTCTGGGATGACCCGGAGAAAAGCCAGAAGGTGGCCATGAAAACCCGCCAGACCGAGAACAAAATTGAGCGCTATGAAAAAATGTGCTCTGACTGGGACGATCTGATGACCATCTGCGAAATGGCCGCCGAGGAAGATGATGACTCCATGCTGGAGGAACTCCAGACCGGTTTTGAAACTCTGGCCGGAGAAATGGAATCCTGCCGGCTGGAGACCCTGCTCACCGGCAAATACGACAAGAACAACGCCATCATGTCCTTCCAGGCCGGTGCAGGCGGCACCGAAGCCCAGGACTGGTGCCAGATGCTCTACCGGATGTACACCCGCTGGTCTGAGCGTCACGGCTTTACCTACAAATTGCTGGACTATCAGGAAGGCGACGAGGCAGGCCTGAAGTCCGCTTCCATCATGGTGGAGGGCGAGAATGCCTATGGTTTCCTGAAGGGTGAAAATGGCGTCCATCGCCTGGTCCGGGTCTCTCCCTTTGATGCCAACGCCCGGCGGCAGACCTCCTTCTCCGCCATTGAAGTCATTCCCGAAATTGAGGATGACTCCGAAGACTTTGAGATTCGTGCCGAAGACTACGAAATGCAGGTCTATCGTTCCTCCGGTGCCGGTGGTCAGCACATCAACAAGACTTCCTCCGCAGTTCGTCTGATCCACAAGGCCACGGGTATCGTGGTCTCCTGCCAGACGGAGCGGAGCCAGTTCCAGAACAAGGAAACCTGTTTGCGCATGCTTCGCTCCAAGCTGGTGGAAATCCGCGAACGGGAACATCTGGCCAATATCGCTGACATCAAGGGCGTCCAGCAGAAGATCGAATGGGGCAGCCAGATCCGTAACTATGTATTCATGCCCTACACCCTGGTGAAGGATACCCGCACCGGCTGCGAAACCTCCAATGTAAACGCTGTGATGGACGGTGCTCTGGATCCCTTCATTGAAAGCTACCTCAACTGCCTTGCTACCGGCAATTGGGTGCAGAAATAATGGTATTTTTCTTGTAAACCAGAAAAACACTTGCTTTTTGGGAACCGTTGTGATATACTGTTTCTCACATATGTGGTCTGCTGTCAAACGCGGGCCGGATCATATTCGCTGTCCGCGAATTGGGCGGAGGGAGGTTTGGTATTGATGAAAACATTGCTGATTGTGATTGAAGCTCTGGCCAGCTTGGCTCTGATTGTGGTTGTGCTTCTGCAGTCCGGTAAGGAAGCAGGTCTGTCCGGTGCTCTGTCCGGCTCCTCCGATTCCTACCTGAGCAAGAACAAGAAGGGCGGCCTGGATCAGATTCTGGCTTCTTCCACCAAGTGGATCGCCATTGTCTGGGTTGTGCTCACGCTGGTGCTCAGCCTGGTGTAATTCAGGATAATTTGAACATAGGACCGCAGGAATGCTCCTGCGGTCTTTGTTATTTTGCCTGATGACTTTTGTGCGCCGTTGTGATACAATAGCCCTTGTACAAGATACAGTTCAAAATAACCGTACACCAATTCGAAAGGAGTACAAAACATGGAAGAGAAAAGACTGGCCGGGCTGGAACCCAGCGCGGTGTTTGGATATTTTGAGGAGATCGCCTCCATTCCCCACGGCTCTCATAACACAAAGGCCATCAGTGACTATCTGGTGAACTTTGCCAAGGAGCAGAACATCCGGTATATTCAGGACGAGAGCAACAACGTGATCTGGGTTGCCCCGGGCACCTGCGGTCTGGAAGACCACGAGCCCGTGATCCTCCAGGGCCATATGGACATGGTCTGCGAAAAGGATGCCGACTGCCCCCTGAACATGGATGTTGACGGCCTGGACCTTGCTCATGACGCGACCTCCGTGTTTGCCCGGGGCACCACCCTGGGCGGCGACGATGGCATTGCCATTGCCTATGCCATGGCTCTGATTGCGGATCAGACCATCCCCCACCCTCCCCTGGAAGTCATCATCACCGTAGACGAAGAGGTTGGAATGCTGGGCGCCAGCGCCATCGACGTGTCCATGCTGAAGGGCAGAAGGATGATCAACCTGGACTCCGAGGACGAGGGAATCTTCACCGTCTCCTGCGCCGGCGGTGCCAGAGCCACTCTGTCGCTGAAGGTGGAGCGCAAAATGGTCTACGGTCCCTGCGTGCGTCTGAGTGTTGACGGTCTCCAAGGTGGCCATTCCGGTGCGGAAATCCACAAAAACCGGGCCAACGCCAACAAGGTCATGGGCGAGTTCATGAGCCGGATTCTGAAGCTGATGCCTCTGTGCCTGACCTCCTTCGCCGGCGGCAGCAAAGACAATGCCATTCCCCGTTCCTGCCAGGCCAACGTGGTTGCCATGGGCATCGGTCTGGAGCGGATCAATGCCGTAGCCGAAGCACTTCAGGCAGAGATTCGGGAACAATACGATGAGCCCGAAGCCACCGTTCAGGCCTTCGACGTGGATGCACTGGGCGGAAACAGCCTGACCACAGAAGATACCGCCAGAGCGATTGCGCTGCTCTGTGCCGCCCCCAACGCCGTACAGAGCTACAGCGCAGACATCCCCGGCCTGGTGCAGACCAGTCTGAATCTGGGTATTGCCAAACTGGGCGAGAATTTCAGCGTCACCTTCTCCGTCCGCAGCAGCGTAAACCAGGAGAAAGAAGCACTGCTGGAAAAGCTGCGGGAGCTGTGTGCCTTCTATAACGGCAGCTATTCCCAGATGGGTGAATATCCTGCCTGGGAGTATCGCAAGGATTCCCCCCTCCGAGATCTCATGGTAAAGCAGTACATGGAAATGTTCGGCAAGGAGCCCCAGGTCCTGACCATCCACGCCGGACTGGAGTGCGGCCTTCTGGGTGAGAAGCTCCCCGGGCTGGACTGCGTTTCCATCGGACCCCAGATGCACGACATCCACACTAGCCGGGAGAAGCTGGAAATCGCTTCCACACGGCGTGTATGGGATTTCCTTTGTGCCGTGCTGAAGGAACTGTAATCCACCTGTAATCCAAGTTAAAACAGGCAATGCGCTTTTTAAGAGTGCATTGCCTGTTTTTTGTCCTTATCCTGCCTGTTCCGTTTGATAAAAACTCATTCCACGCTCTTCAGCGCCTCTGCCATATTGATTTTATCCAGGCGGAAATAGAAGATAAAATCCACCGCCAGAGCAGAAAACAGCGTAAGCGCCACTGAAATAAGCAGCGATGGCATACCCAGCAGCGGTTTAATCCAGATCAGGTCGATCTGGATCTGACTCAACACAAATTCCAGCAGCAGTTTTCCCATAGGAATGCCGAAAATTGTACCGAAAACACTGAGTACCAGGTTTTCCTTGAACACATACATGGCAGTTTCTCCGGCGTTGAAGCCCAGCACCTTAATGGTTGCAATCTCACGGATTCTCTCATTGATGTTGATGTTGGTCAAGTTGTACAGCACAACCACTGCCAGCACACCGGCGCAGAACACCACAACCAGCACCACCAGGTCCAGGGCAGACATCATGGCATTCACGGATTTTGCCATCTGCTGACTCACCGACACATTGGCAACTCCCTCGATCTTGTTCGCCGCAGCACCGGCAATATCAGGATTCTTCCCTTCCCGCACCGACACATAGGCCATCTGAAATTCCGGTTCCCGGTCCCACTGCTGCCGAATGGTTTCGGGCGTCACAATGGCATAATTGTAGACGTGGTTCTCATAGATACCGGATACGGTCAGTTGAAGCACCTCCATATCCGGGTTGCGCAGGGTAATCTGATCCCCGGTTTTGATTCCCAGCATATCGGCAATACCGGCAGAGAGCAGCACCTCGTTGGTGCCCGGCATTGGAATGGATTCCTCTCCCCAGTGGAAATCGATGAAGTCCGCCAGCTGTTCCCCCGCCGCAATGATGTAAATGTCCCGGGTTTGGTCATTGGCATCAATTTCACCGCTGACCTGGCGGAAGAACATGATTTCATCGGAGTAGTTGGCCATTTCCTCCCGGAAAAGCGCCTGCTCCTGAGGGGACTGTCCGTCGCTGAAATAGACCTCCATATCATACCTGGTCACATCCCGGAACTGCACGTCCACAATTTTGGAAATGGAATCCCGGATGCCGAAGCCGGTCATCAGCAGGGCGGTGCAGCCGCCGATACCCAGCAGCATCATCACCAACCGCTGGCGGAAACGGAAAATATTCCGAATGGCCACCTTGTTCAGGAAGCTGATGTGCCGCCACAGAGGCAGCTTCTCCACAAGCAGCTCCTTGCCCGCCGCAGGCGACTTGGGACGGATCAGCTCCGCAGGCACCTCTTTCAGCGCCCGATGGCAGCAGTACCAGGTAACCACCAGCATGGCCGCCGTGTACAAAGCCGTCACGGAAAGGGCCATCTTCCAGTCAAACCGCAGCTGAATGACCGGTGTGATGAATGTCATGATCTTATAGGCCTGCCAAAGCACCATGGGAAACACAACGCAGCCCAGTCCGACGCCGATAGCACAGCCTACAATGGCGCTGCTTCCGGCATATTTCAGATATTTGGAAATAATAGCCCGGTTGCTGTAGCCCAGAGCCTTCAGCGTACCGATCTGGGTGCGCTCCTCCTCCACCATGCGAGTCATGGTGGTGATACACACCAGAGCTGCCACCAGAATGAAGAACACCGGGAACACCCGGGACACGCCGGCAACAATATCGGAGTTGCTGTCCAGAGAGCAGTAGCCGATGTTGGTATTGCGGTCCAACACATAAACGCTCGTATCGGTGATGTCCGCAATGGCCTGCCTGGCATCCTCCAGCTTTTGTTTCGCTTCGGCCAGTTCCATTTCGGCGTCCGCGAATTTCTCATCCGCCTCCTGCTGGGCCTCTTCCAGGTCAACCCAGCCGTCCTCCAGCTTCTGCCGGTTCTCCTCCAGCGTAATTTGGCCTTCGGCAAGCTCTTTTTCTGCCTGTTTCAGCTCTTTTTCATAGGACTGAATCTGTTTCTGGCCATCCAGAAGCTGCTGCCGGGCAGAATTCAGCTGCTGATTCATGGAAGTACGCTGTTCAGAAATCTGTTGATACCCTTCCAAAATCTGCTGCCGTGCGGCACGGATCTGCTCTTTTCCATCCTGAACCTGCTGTTTTTGGCTTTCCAGTTCGGCCTGCTGTGCGGTTACTTCAGAAAGCTTGGCATTCAATTCCTCCCGCTGCTGATACAATTCTGCCAGCTGGGCCTCGTACTCCGCCCTGTTGGCTTGTGCCATTTCCAGCAGCTTCCGAGCATTTTCCAGGCGAGATTCCGGCACACCCAGTTTTTGGAGGTTTTCAATGGTCCGCTCTGCCGTTTCCTCGTTGATTTCTGCAACCTTGAGCAACGCTTCCAAGGGACGAATTGCCGCTTCAATCTGAACCAATCCCGTCCGAATCTGCGTCACACCGGATTTGATCTCCGTCAGACCGGCATTGATCTGAGCCAGAGCGGCATCCAGCTCCGTCTGCTTGGCATTCAGTTCCGCCTGGGTGGCAGCAAGCTGGGAGCCGGCATTGGACAGTGCCCATTCGCCCCCGGACTGGGAAGACTCCAGTTTTTGCTTGGATTCCTCCAGCTTTGTCTTGTTGGCTTCCAGCTCCGCCCAACCGTCGGTGATTTTCTGTTCCGCTTCCAGCAGCTCTGCTTTGCCGTCGGCAAGTTCCTTTTCTCCGTCTTCCAGTTCCTTGCGGGCATCTGCCAGCTTCTGAAGAGCATCTGCCTTTTCCCGCCGGTAGTCCTGAACACCCTGCTCATATTCTTCTTGTCCATCCCGATAGGCCTGCTCCGCCTGCTCCCGTGCAGAAATCAGCCGCTGCTGGGCAAAGGGCTCCAGCAAGGGCTCCAAAGCATCTGCCGCCTGGGTGAGGGCATCGTTATATTCCTGGGAATAAATGGCATAGTCTCCCGGGATGGTGGCGTGGATTTCCGTATAGTAACTGACATCAAAGGCCTCTTCCGGAACAAAATAATAGTTTGTGATGCTGCCGCTGCCCACGGAGGTATTGCCCCGGTTGGTGTCCATATACAGCGGGGTACTCACAAGTCCCACCACCGTAAAGGTGTCCACAGTCAGCTGGTCCAGGGCGGTGTCACTGTTTTCCTGGGAAATCGTCACCGTTTTGCCGATGGCAGATTTTGAATTCCGGAATCCGTCCGCCAGACATTCGTTCGGACTCTGGGGCATACGCCCCTCCAGCAGTACCAGCTTGTTGATTCGGGCAGGGATGGTATAAAATCGGTACACCGAGCCGTCTTCACCCTTTGGATTCTCCACGATCAGGTCGGAGTAAAAAACGCCCTCGGCGTCCTCAATTCCCTCCAGCTGCGAAATCTGTTCCAGCTGATCATGATCCCAGCCGTAAGAGCTGATGAGGCGCAGGTCGAACATATTCTGCTCATCGGTGTAGACCTGCCCTGTTGCCACCATGTCCGTTTTTGTGGAGCGAAGGCCCACAAAAATAGCAGTGCCCAGGGCTATGATCATGGCGATTGCAATATAACGCCCTATTGACTTCCAAATAGAGCGGCGCAGATTTCTGCGCATCATGTTTCGCTTCATTACCATTCGATCTCCGCAATGTCCATGGGATGTTCATTCTGTTCAATACTGGAAACCGTTCCGTTTTTCACCCGGATCACCCGATCCGCCATGTCCGTCAGGGCGCTGTTATGGGTGATAATCACCACCGTCATTCCGGTCCGTCTGCCGGTATCCTGCAGCAGCTTCAAAATGGCCTTGCCGGTCTGGTAGTCCAGGGCGCCGGTGGGTTCGTCGCAGAGCAGCAGCTTGGGATTTTTCGCCAGGGCACGGGCTATGGCCACCCGCGGCGGCTCGCCGCCGCAAAGCTGGCGGGGGAAATTTTTCATTCTGGCCTCCCGGCCCCCGGCCTTCCGAACCTGCGCCGCAGGAAGGGGCTTATTGCCAATCTGGTTGGCCACCTCCACAATTTCCAGCGCGTTCAGATTGCCGATCAGATTATAAAACTGGAACACAAACCCCACATCCATCCGGCGGTACAGGGTAAGCTCCCTCCGGTCCATGGCGGAAATGTCTTTCCCGTCCAGCAACACCTGGCCGGTGGTCAGGCTGTCCATTCCCCCAAGGATATTCAGCAGCGTCGTTTTACCGGCACCGGAGGGACCAACAATTACCACCAGTTCGCCTTTTTCAATTTCAAAGCTGGCATCATGAAGGGCATTGATCTGCACCTCGCCCATCTGGTAGGTTTTTCCCACATCTTTAAATTCAACAAAGGCCATTCCATGCCCCTCCCCTGTTACGCCTTTTTCTTGCGGAATACCAGCAGCTTGCTTCCCACATAGTTCATGATTACCACCAGCACACTGGCAATCAGCTTCCATCCGATTCGGTTCCAACCGAGAAGATCCACCGTTACCAGCAGAATCAGGTTCTCCGCCGCCAGAGATGCCACCCGGGTGCCTACAAACTTGAGAAATTCCGGAACAACAGTCTTGGATGACCAATCGTGACTTTCAAATACAAAGGGCTTGTTGGTCAGGTAGGCAAACAGCACCGCAAAAACCCAGGCAATGGAATTACTCAGCCAGGCAATGTGTAAAATCCAGTCGCAGGGGAAGTAAATCAGGTAATTGACCACAGTAGTCAGTACACCGAATACCAGATAAATCAGCTCAGGACGATATTTTTTCAGGAGTGCTTTCATTTTGGAACGCATAGATCCACCTCAATTTGTAAATATGTATATGGATAACAGCCGAACAGCACAAATATTGGGCCGCTCTGCCCATCATCTTTCACTTTAAAAAGGCTTGACAAATCCGCACATTTCGATATAATAATATCGATAAATTTGTAAGGAGTTGGTTTCATGAAACTCGCATTCTTCGACGCCAAAACATATGATATGCCCGGCTTTGACGCCTGTGCCAAAAATACGGAGCTGGAAATCAAGTATTTTGAGACCCGGCTGAACGAGGACACCGTTTCCCTGGCCTCCGGATATGACGCGGTTTGCGTTTTTGTAAACGACACCGTGAACGCCGCCGTTGTGGAGAAACTCTACCGTTATGGCATCCGGCTGATCGTGCTGCGCTGTGCAGGCTTTAACAATGTGGATATTGCCGCCTGTCATGGAAAAATCCGGGTATTCCGGGTTCCTGCCTACTCCCCCCACGCAGTGGCCGAGCACGCCATGGCGCTGCTGCTGACCATCAACCGCAGAACCCACAAAGCATACATTCGCACCAGAGATTTCAACTTCAGCCTTCAGGGCTTTGTCGGCTTTGACCTGTACGGGAAAACCGTAGGCATCGTAGGCACCGGCAAAATCGGTCGGGTATTCGCTGACATCTGCAAGGGCTTCGGGATGAACGTCCTGGCCTATGACAAATACCCCAGTGAGGCCAGCGGTTTGACCTACACCACTCTGGAGGACCTGTTCCAGCGTTCCGACATCATTTCCCTCCACTGCCCTCTGACCGAAGAGACAAAGCATATGGTCAACGCCGATTCCATCGCAAAGATGAAGAAGGGTGTCACCATCATCAACACCTCCCGGGGTGCCCTGATCAACACAGAAGACCTGATTCAGGGCATCAAGGAGAAGAAGGTGGGAGCCGCCTGCCTGGATGTGTACGAGGAAGAGGGAGATTTCTTCTATGAGGATTACTCCGGCCATGTGGTGCAGGACGACAAGCTGGTGCGGCTGATCGCCATGCCCAACGTGATTGTATCCTCCCACCAGGCCTTCCTGACCCAGGAAGCGCTGAACAACATTGCTGCCACCACGGTGGACAATGCCCTGAAATTCTTCCAGGGAACTCCCAATGAGGCAACCGAGGTCTGCCTCAGCAAGTAAAGCAATTTACCCTGCCGGACTCCGGCAGGGTTTTTGTTTCACAGTCCCAGGTCTTCACCCACAAGGATGAATTTGATCCGGCCGGCGGGGCGGCAATGACGGGTAATCAGAATCTGGTTGCAAATGCAGTCCGGGCTGGTGCAGTCGTGGCAGCAGCCTGTGGACTTGCAGGGAGTTCCGTTGTCAAAGCGCTGAGAATTGGCGGGTGCGGCGACGGTACGGGCACGCTGCACCGCCTGCTCCAGCGTATCGCAGACCTTGTTCATGCCTGCAACCACAATCACCGACTCCGGGCCGTAGACAATCGCCGCCACCCGGTTGCCGTTGCCGTCGATGTTCACCATCTGACCGTCCAGGCTCAGGCCATTGGCGCCGGTGAGAAAAACATCCGCCGTCAGGCATTGCTTCATCATCGCTCCCCGCTCCTGGGGCGTTGTTGCCTTGTCCCGATCAAGCAAAGTGACATTGCGCTGCCGCAGTTCATCCATCAGGCCGATCTGCTGGGCGGACATGGCTCCGCCCCAGCCAACGGTGACACCATCGGGAATCAGCTCCATGGCCTTTTGCAGGGCGGATGCCCGGTCTTCACAGTAGAACGCCTGAAAATGCCGCTTCTGAAGATTCTTAACCAGTGCGGCACCTCGTTTTGTGTACATTTCCCGCTTGGGGTCCATATGACCACTTCCTTTTCAGAATATAAGAAGTATATCAAAATCCCGACGCAAAGTAAAGCGTTTCCGTCGTTTGTTTACAGAATGGAAAAGATTCCCTGTCCAACCAAATCGCGCTGGACTTTGGTATTCCAAAGTTTTATAATGGAAGCCGAAGGAGGTGACTGCTTTGAAAAACGTGATTCACATCTTCGGGCCGTCCGGCTCCGGCACAACCACCCTGGGTGAGAAAATCTGCCGGGAATTGGGCTATGTCCTCATGGACACCGACGACTATTTCTGGATGCCTACTGATCCGAAATTCACAACAAAACGCCCGGCGGCGGATCGGATTTGCCTGATGCGCCGGGACATGGAAAAGTCTCAAAACGTGGTCATCTCCGGCTCCCTCACCGACTGGGGAGATGTGCTGATTCCCAGCTTCACCCTGGCCATTCGCATTGAAATGGAGCAGTCCCTTCGGCTGGAGCGAATCCGGCAGCGGGAACAGCGCAAATTTGGCTCCCGAATTGAACCCGGCGGGGATATGTACGAGACCCACCGCGCCTTTATGGAGTGGGCCAAAAGCTACGACACCGGCGGCCCGGAAATCAGAAGCCGCCGCAAGCACGACCAGTGGCAGACCCTGCTGTCCTGCCCGGTGCTGCTGCTGGACGGAGCGGACACCGTGGAAGCCAATTATCAGAAGGTCCTGCAATTTATGAAACAGGAAAGGATGACTACCCCATGACCACCGTCTTTCTTCACGGCCTGGGCCAAACCGGTGCCAGTTGGAATGAAACCATCGCCCTGCTTCCGAACGAAAATGTCTGTCTCTGCCCTAACCTGTCGGAGCTGCTTGTCGGGAAACAGGCAACCTTTCAGAATCTCTACGCTGGGTTTGAATCCTACTGTGACCGGATTTCAGGAACGTTTTGTCTCTGCGGCCTGTCCCTGGGCGGGGTACTGGCTCTGCAATATGCGGCCAATCACCCGCAGCGGCTGAATTCACTGATTTTGATGGGAGCCCAGTACCGCAGTCCGAAGTTGCTGCTGGCCATTCAGAACCTGATATTCCGGTTCATGAAGAAATCCAATTTTCAGGAGCTTGGCTTTGGGAAGGATGATTTCATCCGTCTATGCGCCACCACCGGCCAGGTAAACCTTACCGCCGCACTTCCCGGTATTCCCTGCCCCACCCTGGTACTCTGCGGAGGAAACGACAGCCCCAACAAAAAAGCGGCCTTGGGACTTTCCAGTGGAATTCCCGGCAGCAAGCTGGTATTCATTCCCCAGGCCGGGCACGAACTGAACAAGGACTGTCCCGAAAAGCTGGCCGATATCCTCCAAAAATTCCTGGACGGAAGTCTTTCATAACAACCGAAAAAACAATTATCCCCGGCGGATCAGTTCCCGCCGGGGATTTATACAGGAAAATAGCAGAAAATACTGTATGACGTTTTTGATTCGTACGCTTGAATGGTACGGGTCGGCTACTCTTTCAGAGCTTCGTACCAAGCCAAAACGTCCGTCAGATTTTCCTCGCTGACATAATTGGCATCCTTTTGCAGCAGGCAGAGCATCCTCTCATCCTGCTCCGAACGCTGAGCCTGGGAGGACAGTCCCTTGATCAGCATATCGATCATCAGCTTGTTTAACCCCTTCAGGCGGCTTCGGTCAAAACCGCCCTGCAAGGTAAACAGCGGAATGTCTTCCGGAATGGCGGTGGCTTTTCGCACCTCGGCCAGCATGGAACCCGTGTCACACAGTCCCACAGCGCAGACTGCACAGAGGGCGAATCGCTTTCTGGCTTTGGAGAATCCCTTCACATGGCTGGCATGAACCCAACCAAGGTAGATAACGGGAGTACCCTGGGGCAGTGAACCTGCACCGCTCTCCATGGAATAAACCGGAAGCTCCAGTCGGCTTCCCAATATCTGGGCATATTGTTCCGTAAAGCCGGTTCTTGATGTATAGATAATTGCCTGCGGAATCATGTTATTCTCCTCCTTGTTCCTTTTTCAACATCTCCATCCATACGCCGAACACACCCTTTTTCCATGCCAGGCCCAGGCAGGTGAGAAAAACCGCCAAAGAAAGGACCATCAGCAGGATCGGGTGGACGGAGGAATGGCTCAGAAAATGAATCACATCGTCTGCCCCCGCCGTTTGCCCGAGGAAATATGCCATGGGAACCATCACCCAAGCCAGCAAGCTCATGATGGGCACCAAGACAAACAGCGCGGAATAGAATCGGAAAAACGTCCCTTTCCTGCCGTCTTTGAAGAAGAAAAGAAGATAAATCAGGGAAAGCAGCAGTGGGAGTCCCATCCCCACAAGGTCAAGCAATGACTGGGTGGCAGGGGTGAAGTGTCCTCCGGCTCCGGATACGCTGGCCGTAAAAATGCTGAAAGAGAGGATTTTATCTCCGCAGGCAACCATAACCAGCAGATGCCCCAACTCATGCAGGAAGATGTACGCAGGAATCACCAGCAGCGCCGCCGGAATGACCAGCAGTCTTTTTCTTGTTTCCATTTCCCCTTCTCCTTTCCCATACCCCGGAATCATTTCCGCCGCTTGCTCAACTGGGTCATGGCAATGTACACACCCATGAGCACCGCGATGGAGCTGATCAGCACCACATACATCCCTCCAAGCTCCACCTTGTTTTCAAAGAAATAGAGATTGCAGTCCACGCTGTCCCGGATGGCCTCCACCACCATGGTGGGGAAGCCCTGGTTTTCCATTTCTGCAAACACACCCCGCAGCGCATGGTTGCGCAGCAGACTGGTTCCATAGGAGCCTGGCAGGAAGGAGATTACCTTCTGCAGTCCCTCGCTGAAGCTGGAAATGGGCATATAGGCGCCGCAGATGAAGCCATAGCCCGCGCTGACTATGGTGCCCACGGCACTGGCCTGGCCGTTGGTAGACAGGGGGAAAATCACACAGGAGGAAAGGGCCGTGCCGAACATCACCAGCAGCACCACATCCAGAACCAGTGCCGCCACATCCACTGCCGTCAGAAACCAGCCGACCATCCACAGATAACCCAGGCAGACTGCCGTGGCCGCCAGAGAAATGAGCAGCGTGGAGCACAGGGTGGACAGATAATAACTCAGCGACAGCGTGCTCTGTTTGATGGGAGCAATGGTCAGGTCCTGACGGGAGCCGGTGGTCTTATCCTGGACCATCAGCAGATTGGAGCAGAAAGCCACCGTCACGCAGCTCACCGCCAGCAGCGACGATACCAGCTGACCGCCCACGCAGCCCCAGATGAGTTCATCCGACACCATTGCACCTGCCGCCTCCAATGCGGAGCGGAAGCTGTCCTCATACACGCTTCCCAGGAAGGTGCTGTAGAGCACCAGAAGGATCAAGGGGGTTATCAGGGAGGTAAAGAACATCCCCCTGTCTTTGAAATACAACTTGATATTGCGCCGAATCAGCGCGCCCAGTCCGGTCATTTCCCATTCTCCTTTTTCTCTTTGCCCAAACGGAGAATATTGATCAGATTCCCCGCTGCGGCAAGGCAAAGGGCCAGATGCAGAAACAGTCCGTCATTCCAGTCGGTGAATAAGCACACTGCCAGGCACACCAACGCAGCCAGGCACAAAAGCATACCAGCTATATATTTCATTTTCATTTTTCTTCCCCTCCCTCAAACATCTTTCCTGTGACTGCAAGGAACACATCATCCATCTTTCCTTTGGTGATTTCAAAATCCTGGAACAATTCCGGGTATTTCAGAATCAGCTCTCTGGCTGCTGCGGTGTTGGGCACCGACACCCGGTAGGCATCCCGGACGGAAGAATAGGGGGACCCCAGCTTCTTGATCTGTGCTTCTTCCTGGCCGTAGACGGTGATATAGTCTCCGGTGTAGGTGTTTTTCAGAGTCAAGGGCGTACCCTCAGCTGCAATCCGGCCATGATCAAGAATCACCACAAAATCCGCATCCGCCGCTTCTTCCATGTAGTGGGTGGTGAGAAACACCGTCATATTCTCTTGCCGACGCAGGTCTGCGATGACCTGCCATAGGCTGCTTCTGGTCTGGGGATCCAGACCGGTGGTGGGTTCGTCCAGAATTAAAATCTTCGGGCGGTGGAGCAGAGCCCGGGCGATATCGATTCTCCGCCGCTGACCGCCGGAGAGCTTCCCCACTGGGCGCTTCAGCAGGTCCTGGAAGGACAATAGCTTTGCCAGTTCCTCCAGCCTCTGACGGAACTCCGCCCCCCGGATGCCATACAGCGCCGCCCGGCTCTGGAGATTATCCCGGACGGAGAGATCCTTGTCCAGCACGGAATTCTGGAACACGACGCCCAAGCTCCGTTTGATGGCATCGGGCCGGGTATCCAGGTCTGTGCCGCAGACCCGGACGCTGCCGCTGTCCTTGGAAAGCTGACCGCAGAGAATGTTGATGGTGGTGGATTTTCCCGCCCCGTTGACACCCAGGAAGGCGAACAGCTCACCCTCCTTTACCCGGAAGCTCAGGTCCTGCACCGCCTTCACTTCCCCAAAGGATTTGCAAAGGTGATCGATTTCAATGATATTTTCCATATTCCATTCTCCCTCAGATTTGCGGCTCCTCCGGAATCAGCACGGCAGCCACCAGATAGGCCAGGAAGCCGCTGCCGCCCAGGCAGCAGAACATGATCCACCCCAGCCGAATGAGCACCGGGTCAATAGAAAAATACGCCGCAATGCCGGAGCACACGCCAACCAGCACTCTGCCCTCTCTGGGGCGATAGATTCTTTTCATCAGGTTCCCTTCTTTCTTGATTTGTGCTTATTATACCTGGAATTCCGGTGTTTTGATAGTCCGCTTTTCTATCTGAATGTGTCAAATATATAGAACGGCCCGCCGGGGCGGACCGTTCTGACAAAGCATTCTTATGGTTATCTTTTGATAAGCTGATCGTGAAATTGTAATTTGGCGAACCGGAATTGCCGCACCCCTTGGCTCCCCCTATGGGGGAGCTGTTAGGGGCAGACTGAGAGGGTAATGCATTTGCCATTACCTTACTGCGGTACCCTCTCAGTCAGCCTGACGGCTGCCAGCTCTCCCAAAGGGAGAGCCAAGAGGGGCGTTGCCGTATCTGCCCGCCAAATTACAAGTTGTCAATGTGCTTACAAAAGCCGATCATCCGTCTAACGCATTCTTTATGGCTGTCCTCTCCTCCGGTATTTTGATATACGTCAAAGGATGGTATTTATTTGGACACGTCCAGGAAATCCCGTCGGTATTGAGAGGGGGTGACGCCCTCCGACTTTTTAAACACCTTGGTAAACACCCGGTAATCCCCGAAGCCCAGCTGCTCCGAAATCTCTCCGATGGACAGTGCAGTAGAGAGCAGCAGCTTCTTCGCCCGCTCCATACGGATGTTGGTCAGATAGGCCAGGAAATTCACTCCGATCTCACTTTTGAACAGCTGGCTGATATACTGGGCGCTAAGGTGGAATTCCTCCGCCAGAACGCTCAGACTGATATCTTCGCTCAAATGCTCCTGCAAATACCGGGTGATGGCCATAATGGGCCGTTCCTCCCCCTGGGTTTCCTCCTGGGGCAGCTGCTGACGGAACAGGGCAATTTTCAGATTGTCAATACAAGCGCCGAATTCCTCATAGTTCACAGGTTTCAGAATATAGTCCGTGATCTTGAGCCGAAGGGCCTCCCTGCAATAGGAAAAATCATCGTAGCCGGACACAATGACAAAAGCGATCTCCGGATGCTTCATGCGGCTGCACTGGATCACCTTTAAGCCATTCATAATGGGGATGTTGATGTCCATGATCACAATGTCCGGCTGCAGGGCATCGATCTGGTTCATGGCTTCCATACCGTCAGCGGCTTCCCCAACCACCTGGCAGTCGTGGGCTTCCCAGTCAAACAGATGCTTGAAGCCCTCCCGGATCATGATTTCATCGTCCACCAACAAAACCCGCAATTTTTTCATATTGCTTCCTCCTCCAGCGGCAGCCGAATGTGGGCTGTCACACCGCCCGTTTCATTTTCCGTATACCAAAGGCCGTACTCCTGGCCGCAGAGCAGTTTGATCCGCTTCTGAACATTCAGGATTCCGATGCTGTTTCCTGTCAGCTTGGCAGGCTGCTTGGCGTAGGAGCGCAGCATCCGGTCAACGGCTTCCTTTTTTCCTTCCTCAAATCCGGCGCCTGTATCACGAATGCAGATTTCCATCTGGTCATCTCCAACCCGGCGGGCGGAAATGGAGACCTCGCCCCGGTAGCCCTTGTTTTTCAGGCCGTGGAGCAGACTGTTTTCCACAATGGGCTGCATAATGAAATTGGGCACCTGCGTCCCGCCCAGGTCAGGATCAATGTCATAGTTACACCGAAGCTCCGGATAGCGGTAGCACATCAGCTCCATATAGGCTTCCAGAAGCTCCATTTCATCGTCCAGAGTAACCATGGGCCGGTCTACTTTGACGCTGAGCCGGAAGAAATCCACCAGGCGCATCAGCAGCTCCGCCACCTTCTTGTCCCCGTTCAGCTGGGCCTGGATGCGGATGGTATCCAGGGTATTATAGAGAAAATGGGGATTTACCTGACTTTTCAGGTACAGCATGGACATCTTCTGTTCCAGCAGCTCCGCCCTGAGAATGTCAGGGTTTTCCAGAATCAGGTAAAACGCCAGCGTAATCAGGGTAATGCCCAGTCCACTGATCAGCCAGGTATGGTTGAAGGCCTGGAGGGTCGTGCCGATCAGCTCCACGGTGCAGGCAATCAGAATGGCATTTTTCTCCTTCCTGTCAATTCCCTTCCAGTTGAACAGCAGCAGCCCGGTGCCCAGGAGAAAATAGAACGCGACGCTGAGATAGCAGAAGGTCACGTGGATGCCGTCGGAGTAATTCCCGGCAGGGGTGACTGCGTAATGAATGGGCAGGAGCATATCCCCCACCTCCGCCACCACCAGATAAATCCCGGCAAGGGTATCCAGCCGCCGGGGCTTGCCGGTTTCCTCCTCCACCAGAATGGCGATATACTGGTAGAACAGATAAAACACCAGGATCATGGTCCCGATGAACAGCCGGTGGAACATATTATTCAGAAACAGGGGCACTGTTTCCAGATGATTCACCGTATAAACCGTGATTCCGTCAAAGACCAGGTGGCACAAAACCACCACCAGAAGCATGGAAAAGGTGTGGTGCAGCTGGGTAAATTTCTTTTCCGCGGCAAAATAGGAATAGGCCACAAAGGCCAGCACCAGAAACAGTGCTATCTCCATTCGAATCATCCTGATTCCTCCTCTTCTCTGAATTATATTGGAAACTTCAAAAAGTTGATAGAGGGAAAGCTGACAAAAATGTGCTCATTTTATAGGTCAGCCCCTTACCAAAAATGAAGGATATCGCAGAAGCGCTTCCAACTGCGTCGCAGAAAGACGAAAGCGTGCCCACGGTTGTTTTCCTCGTGGACACGCTTTCTGTTACATCACCATCTGAGCGGATTTCATAATTTCCGATTCGATTTCCCGGGCTGCCGCTTCCGTTTCCCCGCTGACGGAAACATAAAACTTCAGCTTGGGTTCCGTACCGGAAGGACGCACGACGATGGAGCAATGATCCTCCAGCAGGAATTTCAGCACATCCGACTTGGGCAGTCCATCCAGACCGGTTCCATAGTCCAGCAGCTTCACGACCCTCTTCCCGCCAAACTCCGAAATACCGCTGCGGAAGGATTTCATGATCTGCTGCATTTTTCCGAAGCCGGCACTTCCATCAAATTCAAAGCTGTGCAGGGTATTGAGGCAGTAGCCATAGGTTTTGTACAGCTCCTCCAGCTTCTCCAAAAGGCTGATGCCCCGGGTGGCATAGTAGCTGAACATTTCGCAGATCATGTACGCGCCGTTCACGCCGTCCTTGTCCCGGACGTAGGCGCCGGTGAGATAGCCATAGCTTTCCTCAAAGCCAAAAATAAAGCTATCCGCCCTGCCCTGCTGTTCCAGCTTGCCGATCTGCTCGCCGATAAACTTGAAACCCGTCAGCACATTCACGGTTCTGACACCGTAGTGCCGGGCAATCTGTTCTCCCATATCCATGGTGACAATGGTTTTCACCATCACAGGATCGGCAGGCATTTTGCCATGCTTGATGCGCTGGCTGCAAATATAGTCCAGCAGCAGCATTCCCGTCTCATTGCCGGAGAGCAACTGATAGGTCCCCGCCGGAGTTTTCACGGCAATGCCCACCCGGTCGCAATCCGGGTCGGTGGCAAGGAGCAAATCCGCCTTGCATCTGCGGGCATATTCCATGCCCAAGGCCATGGCTTCCCGAATCTCCGGGTTGGGATAGGGGCAGGTGGGGAAATTGCCGTCCGGCTGCTCCTGCTCCGGCACCACCGTGATGTTGGTATAGCCCATCTCCCGAAGGGTCCGGGTGACCGGCTTTAAACCGGAACCGTTCAGGGGCGTGTATACGATGGAGACATTTTGATCCACCGTCTCGCCATACAGCACCGACTGCCGCTTTACTTCCTCCACAAAGGCGGTATAAACTTCCCCGGGGATGTACTGAATTCTGCCGTTTTCCATCGCCGCATCAAAACTGCCCGACAGAACATCTTCAAAAACATCCAGCTTTTCGATATCGGCCAGGATTTCCGCCGCCGCTTCGGTGGTGATCTGGCAGCCGTCGGAGCCGTAAACCTTGTAGCCGTTGTACTTGCTGGGGTTATGGGATGCCGTGATCATGACTCCGGCAGAGCAGCCCAGATACCGGGTTGCAAAGGAGACCGTGGGCACCGGCATCAGTGTGGGCCAGATGTGAACCCTTACCCCATTGGCCGCGAAAACAGACGCTGCCGTCTTTGCAAACACATCGCTTTTGATGCGGCTGTCGTAGCCAATGACAACCGAGGGAGTCGGGAACTTCTTTTTCAGGTAGTCCGCCAGACCCTGGGATGCTTTTGCCACGGTATAGACGTTCATCCGGTTGGTTCCGGCACCGATAACGCCCCGAAGGCCTCCCGTACCGAAGGTCAAATCCCGGTAGAAAGCATCCTCCATTCGGGGCCTGTCCATCTGCCGCAGCTCCCGGGCCACGTCCTCATCTGCGCCGGCACGGGACAGCCAGCGTTCGTATTCCTTCTGAATATCCGCAGTCTGTTTCATTCACTTATCCTCTTACATCCAAAAACTGGGCCTGGCCATGGATTTTCATGGGCGCAGAATCCGCGGGGACAAAAATACAGTCGCCCTTATAAAAGACGATTTCGTCCCTTCCAAACCGAATGATGCCGCAGCCGTTGACACAGAGCAGCACCCGGAAGGACAGCGCATCCGCCCGGTAAGTTACCTGCTGCCGCCGCTCGGTGTTGACGATCATGCGGTAAACCTCGAAGTATTTGCACCGGCAAAGCAGCTCCGAGGCCACGCCCTGCCGGTATTTCAGTACCCGCAGGGGCTGCTTTGGCTCTGCGCTGCTGTTCAGATTTGCCGCCCGGAGTGCTTTGTCAATATGCAGCTCCCGCTTTTTTCTGTCCTTTCCCACCCGGTCATAGTCATAAAGCCGATAGGTCAGGTTGGAACTTTCCTGGATTTCCGCCACCAACGCTCCGGCACCAATGGCATGGATGGTTCCGGCTTCCACGAAGAACACATCATCCTTCTGCACCGGCACCTTCTGAAGGGCTTTCAGAAGTGTTCCTTCCGCAATCATCCGACGCATTTCTTCCCGGTTGCTGTCATGCTTCAAGCCATAGATCAGGCTGGCATCCTTTCCGGCATCCAAAACATACCACATTTCCGACTTGCCCCGCTGGCCGTTTTCATTGACCAAGGCAAATTCATCGGTGGGATGGACCTGGACGGACAAATCCTGTTTGGCATCAATGAATTTGATCAGAATGGGCAGGGAACTATCTCCGACGTGTCTGGTTCCCAGGTATTCCGGATGGGATGCAATCACATCAGCCAGGCTCTCCCCTTCAAACATTCCGCCCGCCACGAAGCTCAGGCCGTCAGGATGGGTGGAGCATTCCCAGGTTTCCGCCAGAGGAGACAGCTCTATTCGTTTTTCGAATTCGTCGTTTAATCGTTTTCCGCCCCAGAGGTAGTCCTTTCCGGAAGGGCGAAGCAAAAACGGGTTATTCACTTTTCCCTTCCTTTCCGGAGTGGTTCTGTAGTCAATATTCCAGCTGATACTTCTGCTTGTCCTGGACGTTGATCTCCTTGCCCAGCTGCACTTCGATCAGCTTCAGTTCCGTCTCCGCTACCACCGTATGGCGGCATCCGGCAGACATGGTGATCACATCACCGGCCTTTACCGCTTGCTCAAAGCCATCCACAATGGTTCTTCCCCGACCGGCGATCACCACCCAGACCTCATCCCGGTTCCGGTGGCTGTGGTAATTCATACTCTGCCCGGGATTCAGGGTAACCTTGATGGTCATGGATTCCTTCTCCACATCCAGCACCTTAAAGCTGCCCCAGCTCTTGTCGGCAAACATGATTTGCTGCTCGAATTCATCCACATAGGGCTTGATGTAGCTGCTGCGGTCCTTATCCGCCACCAGGATTCCCTCCGGGGAGGCGGATATCACCACATCATGGAGGCCCATAGCAAGAATCGGTACGTCCATCTCATTGACAATATGAACGCCCCCACAGGTGTGATCCAATACGCCCTTGCCGACCACCGATTCCCCCATGGCTTCCGTCAGGGTGTTCCAGGTGCCCAGGTCCTTCCAGGCGCCGGAAAACCGTTTTACCTGGATTTTCTCTTCCTTTTCCACCACGGCGTAGTCAAAGGAGATTTTTGTCAGGGTATCGTACTTGGCAAAAAGGTCGTCGTAATCCGTAAAATCAATCAGCTCGTGGGCCTTGTCCAGCACATATTTCAGCTTGTAGGCGAACACGCCGCCGTTCCAGAGGGCACCCTGCGCAATGTACTCTGCCGCCACGTCGGCGGTGGGTTTTTCCTTGAAGGTCTTTACCCTTGCAATGGGGTCGGTGTTCTCGGGAATGATATAGCCGTACTTCTCGCTGGGATAGGTGGGCTCCATACCCATGAGGACCAGGTTCGCTTCTCCCTTGGCGGCCTGTTCCGCCAGACCCGTCAACGCTGTAAAGTAATCATCCTCCACATAGGGGTCTACTGGGCAGACCACCACAGGCTCCTCCGGAGAAACCTTCATCACATCCGCCAGGTAAGCGCTGGCCAGGGCGATGGCCGGGAAGGTATCCCGGCGGCAGGGCTCTACAGAAATCCCCACCTCGTCCCCCAGTTGGTTATGGATGGAAGACACCTGAGTCTTGCTGGTGGCGATGGTCACCGTTGCGGAAGGGTCCGCCTTTTTGATCTGGCGGTAGACCCGCTGGACCATGGATTCATAGGTGCCGTCCGCCTGCTTGAAAATCTTGATAAACTGCTTGGAACGGATATCATTGGACAGCGGCCACAGACGTTTTCCGGAGCCGCCGGAAAGCAAAACAATATTCATAGTTCTTCTCCCGCTGTGTGATCATCAGTACATTTGCTGACGGGGATACCACCAGGTCGTCCGGTGGGCAGTGGCACTGTTGCACAGCCGAATCTGCTCCATATCCTCCGGCGCGATCTCGAAATCCAGCTTCCGGTTTTCCTGCAGATGCAGCAGATTTCGGGAGGAACAGATGGGAACATTGCCCATTTGCAGATTCCATTTCAGGGCGATCTGTGCCCGGGAAACAGCGTATTTCTCCCCAATTTCCTGCAATTTACTTTTCACTTCCTCCTCCGTGACGGAGAGGGAGCCCCAGCCCTGAACGGCGATGCCCCGGTTCCGGCAGAAGTCAGCCAGACCTCTTTGCTGGAACTGGGGATTGATTTCCAGCTGGTTGATTTCCGGGACCACCCGGCAGTTCTCCGTGATCTGAAGAACGTGGCGTTCCAGGAAGTTGGAAACGCCGATGTGCTTCACCGTTCCCTCTTCCGCAAGCGCTTCCATTTCCTTCCAGACGGAGATATTTCTCTGCGCATAACTTAGCTCCGAGTATCTGGGCACCGGCTGGTGAATCAGATAGGAATCCACGAAGTCAAGCCCCAGCCGCTCCAGGCTTTCCTGAAGCTGGGGACGCACCGAGCTGCCGTCATAGGGCATCACGGGATAGAATTTGGTTTGAATGAACAGTTCGTCCCTGGAAACACCCCGGGCAAAGAGGCTTTTCAGGGCCTTACCCAGGATTTCCTCCGTACCGTAGGAGTAAGCGGTGTCGAGAAAGCGGTAGCCGCTGAGCACCGCCTGCTCGATCAGCTCCGCCATTTTTTCAGGCTGCTCTTTGTCCAGCTCCGCCGTGCCCAGGCCGATTCCATAGGGCCAATCCTGAATATTACACATGGTCTGCATCTCCCATCATGGCCAGTATCTGCTTTTTCAGTCCGTTTTTGTCGATTTCAAACATGGCATACAGGTAATCCGGCCTTGCCATGGGAACAAAACGGTCAGAAATGCCCGCGATTTTGAATTTCGTCCCCAGGCCCTCTTCCGCGATCACCGCTGCAACCTGATAGCCCAAGCCGCCGATGGTATTGTGATCCTGGGCTGCCAGTACAAAGCCTGTTTTCGCCGCATCCCGGATGGCCTGCTTGTCCACCGGCTTGATGGTGTGCATATCCACCACCCGAATGCGCTTTCCGGTTTCCTGCCGGATTTCCTCAGCGGCTTCCACCGCATACTGCACCAAAACGCCGGAGCAGATAATGGCACCGTCATCGCCCTCAACGGGGATGGATGCCTTGCCGATCTGATATTCATAGTCCACCGGGTAAATGTCAACAGAGGGAACAACACTGACCCGCATGTAGATGGGGCCGTTCCAGTCCAAAGTGGCCTGCAGCATCTTCTGAGCCTGAAGTCCGTCGCTTGGCTCCAGCACCGTCATGTTGGGAAAGGCGGTCATGATGCCGCAATCCTCAATGCTCCAGTGGGTGGCACCGGAGAGTCCCCCGGAGACACCAGCGTAAACGCCCACTAAGACTGCGTTGGCATTGGCGTAGGCAATGTCCGTGCGGCACTGCTCGCAGGCTCTCATAGAGACAAAGGATGCCATGGAAAAGGCATAAGGCTTGAAGCCCTCCCGGCAAAGACCGGCTGCAAAGCCCACCATGTTCTGTTCGGCAATGCCAGTATTATACATTCTGTCCGGGTAACGCTCCATGAATTTTTCCATCCGGCAGGACCGGAACAAATCCGCGGAGACCGCAACAACCTTCTCGTCCTGTGCCGCCAGGTCCACCATATAATTGCCAACCACTTCACGGACCCATCTTTTCTTCTTTTCCACCATCACAGCTCCGCCTTTTCCTGGATTTCTTTCATGGCCTGCTCATATTGCTCTGCCGTCAGTTTCCCGGCATGCCAGTTCACATTATCTTCCATGAAGCTGACGCCGTTTCCTTTTACGGTGTGGGCCACAATGACGGTAGGAACCTGGGCGGTGGGCTCCGGAAGGCTGTCGAAGGCAGCCTTGATCTGCTCCATGCAGTGGCCGTTCATTTCCAGAACATTCCAACCGAAGGCCCGGTATTTTTCACCGACGCTGTTGATGCCCGTCAGTTCTTCCAACGTTCCGTCGGCTTCCAGGCCGTTGCAGTCAACAACGGCAACCAGATTGCCCAGGCGATAATGGGCTGCGTGCATGGCAGCTTCCCACACGGACCCCTCGCCCTGCTCTCCGTCGCCCATCACCACATATACCCGGCTCTCGGTATTTCCCTTCCGCCGCAGTCCGGCAGCGATTCCGGCGCCGATGGACAGGCCGTGGCCCAGGCTTCCTGTGGAAACCTCCACAAAGGGATTGACCAGCTTGCAGGAATGCATGGAAAACCTGCCGCCGTTGGTTGCATATTCTTCAAAAAATTCCTCTTTGCGGAAGCACCCGATTGCCGCCTGATTCAGGCTGGTCACCGCTGCGGCATGTCCCTTGGAGAGGATAAACCGATCCCGCCCCTCTTCCTCCGGGTTCTGGGGGTTGTATCGCATTTGATACTGCCACAATGCAGTCATCACATCCGCCACGGACAAGTCGCCGCCGATGTGGATGCTCTTTTCGGCGCAGAGAGTCAGCAGGTCCTTTTTGATCTGCAGCGCCGCCTCTTTCAGCTGGCTCAGGGTTGTCAGCATGTTCTTTTACTCCTTATCGTTTTGATTGGACAAATACCAATTGTAGAGCTTCCGAATCCCCTGTTCCAGGGAAAGGGTGGATTTCCAGCCCAACTCATGAATTTTGCTGCTGTCGCAGAGTCTGCGCATCATGCCGTCGGGCTTTGTGGGATCGGTGACAATCTCCCCTTCAAAGCCAGTGATTCGTTTGATCATTTCGGACAGCTCCAGAATGGACACTTCCTCCCCTGTTCCGATGTTCACAGGCTCGTAGCCGGAATAATGATTCAGCAGGAAAATGCCCGCGTCCGCCAGGTCATCCGTATCGATAAACTCCCGCAGCGCATTGCCCGTCCCCCACAGGGTAACACTGGGGGCATTGCTGCGCTTTGCCTCCCGGTATTTCACCAGCAGGGCGGGAATCACATGGCTGTGCCGGGGATCGAAATTGTCACCGATGCCGTAGGCGTTGGCGGGAATGGCGGTGATAAAGTCCACCCCATACTGCTGATGCAAATAGCTGCACAGCCGTTGACCGCCAACCTTTGCCAGGGCATAGCCCTCGTTGGTGATTTCAGGCAAGCCGGTAAGCAGCATTTCCTCCTTCATGGGCTGGGGGCAATGCTTGGGGTACATGCAGGCACTTCCCAAAAACAAAAACTTTTTCACATGGTTTTGAAAGGCAGACCAGATGAGATTCTGCTCCATCTGCATATTCTCATAGAAAAAGTTTGCGGGTGCCTCGCTGTTTGCCCGGATGCCCCCTACTTTCGCGGCGGCATCGATCACATATTCCGGCTGCTCCTGGGCAAAAAAGGATTGTACCGCTGCCTGATCCAGCAAATCCAGCTCCCCATGGGTCCGCAGAACCAGATTATGGTATCCCTGCTCCCGGAGCTTTCGCACAAACGCGCTGCCCACCAGGCCGGTATGACCGGCTACATAAATTTTCGCATTCTGATCCATCACGGCCTCATTTCCGGAAGCCATCCAGGTACTTTCCAATGCAGTCAATGAGATAATCCAGTTCTTCCTGCTTCAGACCATGGTGGCAGCCCACGTAGAAACCGTTGTGGTCAATGTAAGCCGCATGGGGATACTGGGGCTCCAGGTCGCCGAAGATTTTCTGGTAGATGGGCTGATTCAGCAGCGGGAGCATGGGTCTTGTCTCGATGTTGCATTTTTCCAGATACAGAACAAAATCCTTCTGTTTGATACCCGTGCCCTCCTTGATGACAATGGGGAACATCATGTAGGTATGCTCGATGTTGTCGGGGTGCCGGGGCAGTTGGATCATGTCCTCATATTTTTCCAGGCCGCGGATGAGATAATTGGCGTTCTCATGGCGCTTGCCCATGATCTCATCCTTCCGCTCCAGCTGTGCCAGACCCAGAGCGCCTTCAATCTCCCCCACCCGGTAGCTGTAGCCGATGCGCTCAAAGCAGAACCGACGGTCCAAATCCGTCTGCATTCTCTTGGGACAGACCGTTTTTCCATCGGAAGCAATGCACCGTTCGCAGGTGCAGGCACGGCCGTGGGCCACCAGGGAGCGGAGAATCTCCATAAAGTGCCGGTCGCTGGTGCAGACCACGCCGCCCACGCCGGTGGTGATGGTGTGGGCCACATAGGTGCTGAAGCAGGTGATACATCCGAAGCTGCCCACACTCCGGCCGTCCACCTTGGCAAAATGGGCCTCGGCACAATCCTCGATCACCCGCAAACCGTGCTTTTGGGCAATGGCCATGATGGCATTCATATTGCAGGGCATACCGAAAGTGTGTACCGGGATGATGCACTTGGTATGCTCCGTGATGTGCCGCTCAATGTCGTTGGGGTCCATGTTGTAGGTGTCCGGCTCCACATCCACGAAGGTCACCTTCAGCCCTGCGTGAAGGCAGGCATTGGAGGTGGCAATAAAGGTGATGGCAGGCACCAGAACCTCCGTATTCTCATCCCAGCCGTCCACCTCTTTCAGGGTTTCCAGGGCAAGATGCAGGGCAGAGGTACCGCTGTTGCACATGACACCGTATTTCTGGCCATGGGCCTGGGCAAATTCCCGCTCAAACCGATTGACATATTTTCCCTGGGAAAGACGCTGATTGTCCAGTGCGTCCATCACATATTTCTTTTCAATAT
>JALFGI010000016.1 GCA_022777455.1 Clostridiales bacterium
ACCGTGGCAAATACCCAAATGACCGTTCATGATGTGGTCATGCTGGGGCGGCGTCCTTATATGAAATGGGGCTTCACGGAGCGGGACCATGAGATCGTCCATAACGCTATGCAAAGACTGAACCTGGAGGATCTGCGGGGGCGCTTTCTGAACCAGCTCTCCGGCGGGGAACGGCAGAAGGTCATGCTGGCCAGAGCCTTGGCCCAGGAGCCCCAATTGCTCCTGCTGGATGAACCAACCAGCAGTCTGGACATCCACAACCAGTATCAGGTACTCCAGATCGTCCGGGACATCTGCCATAAGGATGGATTGACCGCCATCGTGGTCATCCATGATCTGAACCTTGCCCTGCGGTTCTGCGATCAATTTCTTCTGCTTCGCCAGGGACAGGTTTACGCCTGCGGAGATTACCGTGTTCTGGATGCGGAAGCGCTGAAAAACGTATACCAGGTGGATGCCCGCATTGTGAATGTGGAAGGGCAGAAAATGATCTTGGTGGAGGAATCCTGCCACCACACTATCTGAAAAAGGAGTCATCAATCATGGACGAAAACAAAGAATTATGGAACAAGTGTGCCGCCTTTCACGGCCATGTCTGCGGCGGTCTGACCATCGGCTACAAGGCGGCGCTGTACGCCATCGAGCTGCTGGAACTAACCTTCTCCGATGACGAGCAGGTGGTGTGTGTGTCCGAGAATGATGCCTGCGGCTGTGATGCCATCCAGGTGATTCTGGGCTGCAGCATTGGCAAGGGCAATCTGCTGTTCCACATGCGGGGCAAGCAAGCCTTCTCCTTTTACAACCGCAAAACCGGAAAATCCGTCCGCCTGGTGCTGAAGCCCAGACCCGCAGGCATGACCAGAGCCGAATCCTTTGACTATTTCCAGAGTCTGGAACCCAAGGACATGTTCGATGTAAAGGAAACCACCATTGCGCTCCCCACCAAGGCAAAGCTGTTCGATTCCTACACCTGCGAATGCTGCGGCGAGGAGACCGGTGCCAATTGGATTCGCATGATGGGCGGCAAAAAGGTCTGTCTGGATTGTTACGAGACGTATAACCGGTTTGATGTTTGAGCCGTAAACATCCTCCTTTGTATGCGGGAAAGGATATACTTCCTCCGGCCGTTTTGATTGCCTGAACGATAGCCCATAATTGAACGATAGGACTGTCAGGTTTGGCATTTTTCCTGCGTAGGAGGATATATTAGTTCAATTGTTCTGGTGCTGAAAAATGGAAAAGTTGGAATTACCCCAATTTTCTGGGATAATTCCAACTTTTTTCTTGCCATATAAATGAAATTACCTGATTTGACATTGTATCAAATCAGGTAACTTATCTGGCAAAGGTATGGGAAGTTGATACAATGCACCAAGAAGCGATGGATGCACCGGGTGTTATGCAAGTATGTCCGGGAAACTCTTACAGAAAACCTCTGCAAGATTGACCACAAGCTGATCCACCGCAGCCATACCGGGTGGTTGCACCCGTTGTATCCAAAGCCATTCTGGTTTCAGAGGCAGAATAACACGAAGAAACAAGAAAGTAAAGCGAAAGGGAAAAGAAATTACACAACAAGTTCTGGCTTGCTTTGTCAACCGTATTGCAATTTCTGGATTGCTGTGATATAATGTTCCTAACTAAATATTTGCGTTTATAGGTATCCGGAAGGGCGATTTTCGTTCTCCGGATTTAATAGGGAATGCAGTGCAAGTCTGCAGCAGCCCGCTCTACTGTGACAGGGAGCCTTCTGTTGTTATCCCATTGGCTTTTGCTGAGAAGGGAACAGAAGGTGATGAACTTAAGCCAGGAGACCTGCCTATAAATATGTCTGTCTTTCCGGTGGGGGAAATGTGCTTACAAACAGGATAGGTCTTTGTATGTAGGGGCACTCTGCCGTTTTGCGGTGGGGTGCCCTTTTTGCAGACAGCAGGTTTTAGGAATCTATATCAAAAGGAGTATCTCATGAAAAGAATTTCCTGCTTTCTGATGGCGCTGGTTATACTGTGCAGCCTGTTTGCCGTCACTGTCTCAGCCGATGATGCCAAGGCTCCTGTGGAGCACCTGGTCATCGGAACGACTACTGCCAACAACA
>JALFGI010000046.1 GCA_022777455.1 Clostridiales bacterium
GCATGGACATCGGCACCGCCAAGCCCACCCAAGAGGAGATGCAGGGCATCGTTCATCATATGATCGATGTGGCGGAGCCCGACGAGGACTTCTCCGTCAGCCGCTACTGCGCCCAGGCCGCCCCCATTGTGGACGATATCCTCTCCCGGGGCAAAACCGCCATCATCGCCGGGGGCACAGGACTATACATGGACTCTCTGATTCAGGGCAACGATTTTGCCCCCTTCCCCGCCACCGGCGTGCGGGAACGGCTGGAACAGGAGGCGGAGGCCCGGGGCATCCAGGTGCTCTTTGACCGTCTCGCCGCCGTCGACCCGGAAGCCGCCGGGAAGCTCCACCTGTCCGACCGGAAGCGGATCATCCGGGCTCTTGAAGTGTACCTGGAAACCGGGGAGACCATCACGGCGCACAACCGGAAAACCCAGTTGATTCCACCCCGTTACTCCCCCCTCTGGCTGGGCTTGGACTTTGAGAATCGGGCTGACCTCTACGGGCGCATCGACCGCCGGGTGGGCCTGATGCTGGATATGGGACTGATTGCCGAGATTCAGGGGCTTCTTGCCGCAGGGATCCCCCCCAAATGCACCGCCATGCAGGCCATCGGCTATAAGGAATTTCTGGCCGCCCTGAAGGGGGAATGCACCATCGGGGAAGCCGCAGACCAGGTGCGCCAATCCTCCCGCCGCTATGCCAAACGGCAGCTGACCTGGTTCCGCCGGAACAGGAAAATCCACTGGCTCACCCGCGAGGAGGGCCAGAGCGGAGTGGAAATTCTGGCCGCCGCCCGACGTTTTTTGCAGGAAAACGACAGTTAGAATATGATAGCATGTGCATACCCTTGAAGAAAGAAGGTATACATATGACAGAACAAGTGAATTTACAGGACGCCATTTTGAAGGAGGTGCGCCGGGATAAAGTCCCGGTGACTCTATTCCTGATGAACGGTTTCCAGCTCCGGGGCACCATCACAGGCTACGACAGCTTCGTGGTGGTACTGGTGACGGACGGGCGGCAGCAGATGATTTACAAGCACGCCATCTCCACCCTGGCCCCCATCCGGCCCCTGAAGGCCGCTGCTGCGACCGCGTAATCACCATCAAAAAGCGGCGGGCCATCCGCCGTTTTTTTGCGTATGAAAGAAAGGAGTATTTGGGTTATCGGATTAGAACAGCAAATTGTAATTTGGCGCATTAGAACCGGCGCTCCCCTTGGCTCCCCCTCTGGGGGAGCTGGCTGCCCCGTAAGGGGCAGACTGAGAGGGCAGCATGGTTTGATTTTGGCTACAATGATTTTACTGCGGTACCCTCTCAGTCAGCCTGTTCGGCTGACAGCTCTCCCAAAGGGAGAGCCAAGGGGTACTGTCGTATCAGCCCGCCACACTCCAATTTGTCAGCTTGCCAGATTGATACAATCATCACATGATCCAAAAAAACAGAGAGGAATCCATTATGTCGATTGCAGAAAACGTTGCGCGCATCCGGGAGGAAATGAATCGCGCGGCATTGGCCGCCGGGCGGAACCCGGATGAAATTCAGCTCTGCGCCGCCACCAAGATGAACGACGCCGACGCCGTCCGCCAGGCCATCGCCGCCGGGGTGGACTGCTGCGGAGAGAACCGGGTCCAGGAGCTCACCGAAAAATTATCCCAGGATGCCTACCGGGGGAAGCCCCTGCATTTCATCGGCCATTTGCAGACCAACAAAGTGCGCCAGGTGGTGGGCAGGGTGGACCTGATCCAGAGCGTGGACAGTGAGCGCCTGCTCCGTGCCATCCAGGCAGAGGCCGCCAAGCAGGGCATCATTCAGAAGATTTTGCTGGAAGTGAACATCGGCCAGGAGGCCAGCAAATCCGGCTTCCGGGCGGAGGACATCCTCCCCACGGTGGAAAAATGCGGCGAATTTCCGAACATATGTATTAAAGGACTCATGGCAATCCCCCCAATTTCCCAAAATGTGGGGGATAATGTAAAATTTTTTCAAAAAATGTCCGAATTATCTGTTGACATACGGAGAAAAAAATACGATAATGTCATGGTGGACTGTTTATCCATGGGCATGACCAACGATTTCGCCGACGCGATTATGTATGGCAGCACCATGGTCCGTATCGGCACCGCTATTTTTGGCGCCCGGAATTATACGCCATGAGACATCCGTGTTGATGTGAACATACAGGAGGAGAAAAAGAAAATGAGTTTTTGGGATAACGTAAAGAAATTTACCCAGCCCTACGCCGACGATGATTACGATGATTACGACGAAGAAGAAGACGACGCCGTCGATCATTATGACGAGCCCGAAGAGCGTCCCGTGCGCCGCACCAACCGCCGCGCCAGCACGCCTGCTCCCGCCCCCGCTCCCGAAGAGGACACCGCGGAGGAAGCGGATTTCAGCTTCGGTTCCGCACCTTTGATGAGCACCCCCGCCAGCTCCGGTCTGTCCGGCAGCGGCTTCAGCGGCCAGGTGCTGAACATGAACTCTTCCGCCTCTGTTTCCAACAAGCAGGAAGTGGTTCTGTTCCGTCCCAACAGCTTCAACGATACCTCCAAGGCTGCCGATGACCTGCGCAGCCGCAAGGCCGTGATTGTCAACATGGAGAATGTGGACAAGGCCATGGCCCGCCGTGTGGTTGATTTCCTGTCCGGCTGTGTCTACGCGCTGGACGGCGACGTGAAGAAGATTGCTCAGTCCGCTTACCTGTTCTGCCCCCACAACATGGATATTGTGGGCGACCTGGAATCCCTCCAGGCCGAGGTGGAAAGCTACATGTGAGAAACCTCTGAACATCGAATTCACAGATATAACAGATATATATTAACCCCGAAAGGAGAAACGACATGATTACTCCGCAGCAAATTGATCAGATTTCCTTCAGCCAGGCCCGTCATGGCTACGACATGGAGCAGGTGGATAAGATCCTGGAGCCCCTGACCGAGGATTACGTTGCTCTCTACAAGGAGAATGCCCTGCTGAAAAGCAAGATGCGCGTTCTGGTGGGCAAGCTGGAAGAATATCGCAAGAACGAGGCTGCCGCCAAGGACGCCGTGGAAAGCGCCCGCCGCTCCGCCGACAGAATGGTGCAGGAGGCCGAAGCCAAGTGTGCCCAGATGATGCGTCAGGCGCAGGCTGCCGCGGCTGCCGCTCCCGCTCCTGCCCCCAAGGCGCCCAGCGCCGATGCCTTTGTGGCTGTTGAGAATGCCCGGGTGGCCGAGGCCCGGAAGACTGCCGCCGCCCGGATCACCGAGATCCAGACCCAGATGCAGCAGTGCATCCAGGCCCTGGACCGGATCAAGAACGCCAATGTCACCCCCGCCGCTGCTCCCGCAGCCCCTGCTGCTGCCCCCGCGCCTGTTGCTCCTGCCGCTCCCAAAGCACCTGCCAAGAAGGAAGCGCCCGTAGACACATACGACAGCGAAGCCGTGGTGGGTGAAATTTCCCAGAGCCTGGAGGCCATGGTTGGCACCACCAACGATACCGCCCCCAAGGCTGCCCCCCAGCATCCCACCCGTGACACCTCCACCAGCCGTTTCTCCACGCTGAACCTGCAGTTCGGCCGGAACTACGACCCCACCCAGAAGTAATATTATTATAATCCCACTGCGATCACGAGGACGCGAGCCGCGGTCCCCCGCCTCCAGAGAGCTGCCGGATGGTGCAAGGCAGCAGGCAAAGCCCGCCGGTTTATCACCTCCATGCAGCGCAAAGAACCTCCCCGATTGGGGAGCAGTAGACTGCGCCGGGTTCAGCGCCCGTTACAGCGCCTTCGAGTGCCGGCATTTTGCCGGAACAAGAGTGGTACCGCAGAGGTTATTCATCGCCTTTGTCTCTTATTTCCAAGGGGCAGGGGCGATGTTTTTTCATTGAAAAGCCCACCGTCCACTGTAGGGGGCGGCTACAGAGGCCCGTGCGGTACAAGCCAAAAATGATGAACCGGGTTGGGCGAATTCCCACAGCACCCCGACGAAACTGTAGGGGAGGCTCGTAGCCTCCCGCGCGGTACAAACCCACAATGACGAATCAGATCGGGCGAATTCGTACTGTGTCGGACGTGGTACCTTTCAACCGGACACGCAGGACCCGGAACAAAAGCGGGAGGCTAAGAGCCTCCCCTACAGTTAGGACAGAACATGGTTCCATTCAACGCACCGATAAATTACAATTTTCCGCTTAGAGAGAAAAGCCAACATTACATTTGAATCATCAGAAAGGAACGATTTCTATGGACTATAAAAACACCATCATCACCCCCAAGACCGACTTCCCCATGAAGGCCGGTCTGCCTGCCCGGGAGCCCGGGATGCTGAAGGGGTGGCAGGACATGGACCTGTACAACGCCATGCTGGAAAAGAATAAGGACCTTCCCCCCTTCGTGCTCCACGACGGACCTCCCTTCTCCAATGGCTATATCCACATGGGCCACGCCCTGAATAAGACCCTGAAGGACTTCATCGTCCGCTCCCACGCCATGATGGGCTACTACACTCCCTACGTCCCCGGTTGGGACAACCACGGTCTGCCCATCGAGCGGGCCATCGAGACCTCCAAGAAGAAGCTGAACAAGGATATGTCCGTCACTGAGTTCCGCAATGCCTGCGAGGACTTCGCCCAGGACTTCATCAACAAGCAGCGGGAAGGTTTCCAGCGTCTGGGTGTGGTGGGCGACTGGGAGCACCCCTACCGCACCATGGACAAGCATTTCGAGGCCCAGGAGGTCAAGGTCTTTGGCCGGATGTTCGACAAGGGCTATATCTACAAGGGTCTGAAGCCCGTGTCCTGGTGCCCCTTCTGTGTCACCGCCGTGGCCGAAGCGGACATCGAATACAAAGATGACCCCTGCACCACCGTGTATGTCAAATTCCCCGTGGAGGACGATCTGGGCAAGCTCTCTCAGTTCGATCTGAGCAAAGCTTATTTCGTGATCTGGACCACCACCATCTGGACCCTGCCCGGCAACATGGCCATCTGCCTGCACCCCCGGGATTCCTACGCTCTGATCAAGGCGGACAATGGGGAGACCTACATCATGGCCGAGGCCCTGATGGACAAAGTCATGAAAATCGGCGGCATCGAACACTACGAAGTGCTGGCCACCTACCCCGGTGCGTTCTTCGAGAATATGCTGGCAAAGCACCCCTTCCTGGACAAAACCTCCCGTCTGGTGAACGCTGAGTACGTCACCATGGACTCCGGTACCGGCTGTGTCCACACCGCCCCCGGCTTTGGCGCCGACGACTATGTGACCTGCATGCGTTACGGCATGGATCTGATCGTCCCCGTGGATGACTACGGCCGTCACACGGATTACGCCGGCAAGTACGCAGGACTGAAAACCGAGGAGTCTAACCCCATCATTCTGGAGGATATGCGAAGAAGCGGTATGCTCTTCGCCTCCGAGGACATCGTCCACTCCTACCCCCACCACGACCGGTGCAAGAAGCCCGTCATCTTCCGGGCCACTCCCCAGTGGTTCTGCTCCGTGGAATCCTTCAAGGACAAGGCCATCCAGGCCATCGAGAACGTCCAGTGGTATCCCGCCTGGGGCGGCGAGCGGATGGTGAGCATGATCCGGGAGCGGGCCGACTGGTGCATCTCCCGTCAGCGCCGCTGGGGTCTGCCCATCCCCGTGTTCTACTGCGAAAACTGCGAAAAGCCCGTGTCCACCCCGGAATCCATCGAGAAAATTTCGGGGCTCTTCGACGAGTACGGTTCCAACATCTGGTTCCAGAAGGAGGCCATGGAGCTGGTGCCCGAGGGCTTCACCTGCCCCCACTGCGGCGGCAAGACCTTTACCAAGGAGAAGGACACCCTGGACTGCTGGTTCGACTCCGGCTCCACCCACTACGCTTCCCTGATGAAGGATCATCCCGACCTGTGGCCTGCCGACGTGTACCTGGAAGGTGCCGACCAGTATCGCGGCTGGTTTCAGTCCTCCCTGCTCACCAGTGTTGGTGCTCTGGACCAGGGCGCTCCCTTCAAGCAGGTGCTGACCCACGGCTGGACCGTGGACGGCCAGGGCCGTGCCATGCACAAGTCTCTGGGCAACGGCGTTGACCCCGCCGACCTGATCAAGGACTACGGCGCAGACATCGTGCGCCTCTGGGCCGCCTCCTCCGACTACCACGCCGACGTGCGCTGCTCCAAGGATATCTTCAAGCAGATCGCCCAGAACTATCTGAAGTTCCGCAACACCGCCCGGTACTGCCTGGGCAACCTGAACGAGTTCGACCCCAACAACCTGGTCCCCGCCGCCGAGATGGAGGAGCTGGACAAGTGGGCGCTGACCAAGCTGAATGCCCTCATCGCCGCCTGCCGCAAGTCCTACAACGAGTACGAGTTCCACATGGTCACCCACGCCATCAACGATTTCTGCGTGGTGGAGCTGTCCAGCTTCTATCTGGACATCCTGAAGGACCGGCTGTACTGCGAGGAGAAGAACGGCCTGCGCCGCCGCTCCGCCCAGACCGCATTGTATCTCATCGTGGACGCCATGGCCAAGCTCTTCGCTCCCATCCTGGCCTTCACCTGTGACGAGATCTGGCAGGCCATGCCCCACCGTGACGAGGACGACAAGCGGAACATCCTGCTCAACCAGATGCCCGAGAGCTGCGCCGCCTACACCCTGGACGATGATGCCATGGCCCGCTGGGACACCGTCATCAAGCTGCGCCAGGACGTGAACGGCGTGCTGGAGAAGGCCCGGGCCGACAAGCGCATCGGCAAGGCCCTGGAGGCCCATGTGACCCTGGAAACCACCGACGAGGCTCTGAAGGCCGCCTGCGAAGGCGTGAACTTGGCCGAGATCTTTATCGTCTCCAACTGCACCTGGTCCGCTCCCGAGGAGGGTGCCGAGACGGCCGCCGGTGTGAACTTCCCCAGCCTCACCGTGGGCGTCAGCGAGGCCAAGGGCGCCAAGTGTCCCCGCTGCTGGATGCACTCCGAAAATGCCAACGCCGAGGGCCTGTGCCCCCGCTGCGCCGCCGTCATCGCCAAGATGGACGTGGAGCTGTAAAACTCTTTCAAAGACACAAAAGCACCGGTCCCGTTTTCGGGATCGGTGCTTTTGACCGCCTTCAGCAGGGCATTCACCCTTGTCAAATCTGCCCGGCAAGCAGACAAATTGTAATTTAGCGTACCGGAACCGACGCACTACTTGGCTCCCCCTATGGGGGAGCTGGCTGCCCCGTAAGGGGCAGACTGAGAGGGCAACACAGTTTGGATTTAAAGCTGTTGCGCTCTTTCCTGCGGCACCCTCTCAGTCAGCCTGTTCGGCTGACAGCTCCCCCAAAGGGGGAGCCAAGGGGTGCGTCGGTTCCGGTACGCCAAATTACAATTTTTCGATTCCCTGAGAAACCGACAATCGCAAAACAAAAAAAATCCATATTTTTATAAATTCGTGCTTGACATTTTGCAATCTCGTGGTATAATACTCTCGTTCCGCGTGAGTCGCCGGTATAGCTCAGTCGGTAGAGCAGCTGATTTGTAATCAGCAGGTCGGGGGTTCGAGTCCGTCTACCGGCTCCAAATGCTGAGCTTTCTCACAAGATTCCAACTGAATATGGGGGAATTCCCGAGTGGCCAAAGGGGACAGACTGTAAATCTGCTGCTTATCGCTTCGGTGGTTCGAATCCACCTTCCCCCACCAAAAATCGCCGATCTTCGACAGAAGATTGGCGATTTTTTCTTCTTCACTATTACCTATTCACTCTTCACTAAATCCTACCCGGCGATTTTTGGGAAGTAATAAGTAATAGTGAATCGTGTATAAGTATTGCAAATCCAGCATTTCACCTCTATAATAAATTTATCAGTTTCGTGAGGTGATTGTACTATTTATTCAGATTCTTTTCTGCATGATTCTTCAGGGATTCATTTCGGCCAAGCTTGCCATAACAAAAAAGCTCCAATTCCAGTCGGATTTGGGGCTTTTTCGTTTTTTTCTAACTTCTATTTTATATTTATCTTTATCCGCGTAACGAAAAACAACGAACAAAAAACATACCATTCATCCGAAGTACCCGCATATCCGCCACATTCAGCATTTCCTCGATTTACCTTCTGATCTCTTCTTGCTTCATTTTTTATCTCTCCTTGTATGTTTTTCGCGCGGAATCGTTGATTTTCCCTCAAAGCTATTGTATGATGAAGCAAGAACCACCTTCTCATTTTTTGATTACAGGAGGTAATTATGATAAAGAAATTCATTGAGCACTTGAAAGACTATTCTTCTACTTACATCTTGACTTCAATCTTTGTTGTTATTCCTTTATTCTTCCTGATTCTTGATGGCTTTAATGCTATCAGAGAAATATAGAATAAAATTGATGATAAACGATATCTTCAAGAGCAATATGAATACTTAGATACCCATTCTGTTTGGACAGCTCTTGAAGAAATGTATTCCTACGCAGAATCCCACCACATATGCAACGATGACAAATGTGATTTTTGGGATTTTGAGAAATACTGGTTAGAAGTTTACGGTTATTGTGAAGCTGCGTCCTATATTTCAAACGCACACTCAAATTAGGTCGGAGGCTTCCAACGTGAAACTCATAAGCGGTTTTTGAAAAGGCTTTTCCACGGCAATGCTCCTTAGCGACAAGCATTATAAAGGCGAATATCCAGCGTGCAATTTCTGAAAGCAGAAATGACTTGATCAACCGCATCAGTTAAGCTAAAATGGACTTGTGATATTCTAGCAAAGGAGGGGCTGGTATGCAGGATCGGTACACAGGCGATATTGGCGACTTTGGCAAGCTGGGATTGCTGCGTCAACTTGCGTCCACCGGGTTGTCCATCGGTATCAACTGGTATCGCACGCCGGATGAGACGCACAACAGTGATGGTTTGCATATCGGGTACTTGCAGAAAGAGCAATTCCGTGCCTGTGATCCTGACTTGTGGTCCGCCCTTGGTCGGATCGTCAGTTCCGGCAAGCGGGAGATTACTGCATTGGAGCAGTGCGCTATCCTTGATGCTGCCTATTTCGGCAGGCTTCTGGACTCGTCAAGCAGCGACAAGATAACACGGCAGGCAATACGTTTGGAGTGGCACAGGCAGGCTTTACAAGCCTTACACGGCTGTGACATTGTCTTTGTCGACCCTGATAATGGGCTGATGGTTCCCTCTGCTGATGGCACCGCCAAGAGCAATAAGTTTGTCCTTCCCTATGAGTTGGCGGAGTATTATCACGCAGGTGCCAGCATCATTTACTATCAGCATAAGGCTCGCCGCCCGGATGAATTCTACATTGACCAGCACCGCCAGTTGGTATCCTCCGGCGCATTTCCCGGTGCCGCCTGCCTGGGTCTGAAATTCACCAAGGCTTCTCTGCGGTACTACTTCTGCGCCATCCGCCCGGAGCATATGAAAGCGTTCACCACCTGTGTACAGCAGATGATGCAATCTCCCTGGCTGTATTGCTTTGAGAAGATCCTCTGAATGAGTGAACCGCTTCCCAGCTTTTGTGTGAAGCAGTTTTTGACCACATATTTGACCATAACCGGGTTTGGAGCACAAGGAGGCAGTGGAAACGAGAGTTCTAAAGAGGTAACTATTCAGTACTATGCGGCGATTCAATGCTATGCAAACCAGCTCAAAAGTGAGGATGAAAGAATAGTTTCTATTATTTTTCTAACTTCTATTTTATATTTATCTTTATCCGCGTAACGAAAAACAACGAACAAAAAACATACCATTCATCCGAACACCCAGGCCCGTCCCGAAAGCGGGAGGCTGTGAGCCTCCCCTACTTTTGGCTGGGCAATGTTTTTACTACACAGGAACGATACCGGGCGATACCCAGGAGTCCCGGATGACACACATGCCTGTGCGCATTGGGGTAGCGAGCTGCGCTTCAAATTCCAATCAGGATTAGCTGCCCCTCCGGGGGCTTTTCCTTTACTCCCCGAACCGCTGCACCGATTCCGCCAGAATGATCAGTTCCTCCCGGCTGAGCTGGTTTGCGTAGAGGGAGAACACCACCTGTGCATCCCAGTCCACCCAGGAGACCCGCCCGTCCGCCACGGCGGCGGGCATCCCCTGGATTGTGGTGGGCTCTCCCCCGCCCTGGTATTCCAGAATGGTTTCGGGAGTTTTTTCCACTGGGGCAGTTTCGTGCTCCAGGGGTTTATCATCGACCAGGGTGAAGTGCTCGTACTCGAAATATACGGTGCTGTCGGTGCTCACCTTGTCGGAGTACCACCGGCGGACATAGGCGTACCAGCCGCCGCCCTCCTCCAGGGGGCTGGCCATGAAGTCCGTCTGGCTGTAGTTTTCCGGCAGGCCGGTGATCCGGTAGTCTCCCAGCTCCTCCAGGGCCTTCTGCTCCCCCGCTGCCCGGGTTGGGGTGAGGGGCTCCCCGGGCGCCACAGTCCGGGCAATGGCCAGCAGATCCACCGCGGCGTCATTGGCGCTCATGAAGAAGCCGACTCCCGCAGCTTCATCGTACCAGGTCAGGCTCCGGCCGCCATCCTGGGTGGTGTACAGGGTTCCCGGGCAGGTGCCCACCGTCACCGCTTCCTCGGACACCACATCGGTGATGGTTTTCTGCAGGCCCTCACTGCCCAGCTCCATGGTCAGATCGAAGGCGAATTCCCCTTCGGCATCCACAAACACCAGCCGCTGGAAGCCCATAGCCTTGTCCGAGATGAAGCTGCATTGGAAGCCCTCCGGGAGCTGCTGAGGGTAATAATCCCCCAGCTCCAGGTATTCATTGCCGGTGCGGCGGTAGTCGATCTCCACTTCATAGGGGGCGACGGTTTGGGCCCCTTCTGTTGTCTCGGTGCTTTCCCGTTTGGTGATGTTCTGCTGGATTCTGGCAT
>JALFGI010000095.1 GCA_022777455.1 Clostridiales bacterium
GGCCACCACTTTGTCGCTGATGCGCCTGTTGCTCCCACCTGTTCCAAGACCGGCCTCACCGCGGGTACCCACTGCGACCGCTGCGGATTGATCGGAACTGCCCAGGAGATCGTGGAAAAAACCGCGCACACCTATGACAAGGGCGTGGTCACCAAGCCTTCCTGCAACGGCGAGGGCTACACCACCTACACCTGCAAGGACTGCGGATATAAGTTTGTGACCGATAAGGTCAAGCCCCTGTCCCACTGGTACGACCTGTGGGAGCCCACCGGCGACGGCCGGAACAGCGCTCCCTGCAAGCGGGACAATTGCACTTACGTCAAGACCACCGACTGCGTTGACTGGGAATTCGCTCTGGTTCCCGCCGGTGCTGATCAGGTGGAAGGCTTCAGCATCTGCCCCGTGTGCGGCGAACTCAGTGACGGCGGCCGCCTGGAGCTGGTTGAGGGCGCCAGAGTCAAGGCCATTACCGGCGGCGTACCGGCAGGAGACATGGTGCTCCGCTGCGGCGAGCTGGAAAACGGCGAGAAGGTCATGTGTGTGGCCTTTGAGTTTGACGCCAGACTGGTTGGCTGCACCGGCTGGACGGAGTTTACCGTCCCTGCCGAGCTGCTGGAAGGTTATCAGCTGATGCTGCTGGACGACGAGGGCGGCGAAACTGAGGTGGAAGTGGATGCCACTGCCAACAAGGCTTCCTTCACGCTGAGCTTCTATGGCGATGCCCAGGGCAAGCGGACCCCTGTTCGGATGCTGCACCTGGTTCCCCTGGAGCCGGAAGTGACCGAGGAGGAAGTTGCTGAGACTGTTGAGGCGGAAGAGACTGTCGAGACGGAAGAAACCGTTGAGACCGCTGAAACGGAAGAGGCTGCCAGCAAGTAACCGGATACATCCATCATCCCCTGCGCGTAAAGCGCAGGGGATTTTGTCTTATTCAGGCGGGAATGACCGAAGGTGGTTGCGATTGGCGGGGAAGTGTGTTAAACTGTATCCATGTGATTGAAAAAAATGTTGTTTGGCGGGCAGATACGGCAACACCCCCTTGGCTCTCCCTTTGGGAGAGCTGTCAGCCGAACAGGCTGACTGAGAGGGCACCGCAGTGAGACAGCAGCATCAGCGCATCAAACTGTGCGGCCCTCTCAGGGGCGCCCCTTACGGGGCAGCCAGCTCCCCCATAGGGGGAGCCAAGGGACGCATCAGTCGGTTCCGATGCGCTAAATCGCAATTTACATTCGTAAGTATCCATCAAAGAAATCCCCCAGGAGGTATGGCCCATGACGGATTTGGAGCAGCTGGAACAAATTTACAGGGAATATGAAGAAAAACTTTCCCAGGCGGTGGCCAACGCCTCGTTGTTTGCCGGAGCCTTCGGCATGGGGGATGACCCCAGGAAGGATGCCTGCAACCAGATTTTTTATGAACAGGTGGGCCAGTGGGCGGCGGCATACCGGGAATCTGAGCCCGCGGCCCGGGAGGCCGCAGAGGCGGCAAGGTGGATTCTGGAGTATCCGGCCCGGCATCGCAGCAGCGGAACCTATTGGATGACCTATGCCGCCCAGAAGCATGCCCAGGGGCTGATTACTCTGGTGGAGCCGGCGGAGGCGGAGAAGATCAGGGTGGAATTTCTCCGGCTATATCCCAGGAACGACCGCCTGCCTGTTCAGAAGGAACTGCTGCGGGCGCTGGCTGACAGGGCAGGGAAGGCGCAGGCTTCGGAAGAAAAGATCCTGGTGAAAATTTGGCTGCCCCGGGTGATTCTGCTGCTGGTCGGTCTGACCATTGCCCATCTGGGCGTGACCCTATTCCTGCTGGCAAACCTGGGCTCCGATCCCTTTAATGTGATGATCCAGGGCTTGCAGCGGCTGGTTCCCTGGCTGACCCATGGCACGGTCCATATCGCCGTTTCCTTGGTGATCATTCTGGTGCTGCTGGTGGTGGACAGAAGCTATGTGCGCATCGGCACCTTCCTTTGCATGGTCCTGGGCGGTCCCATCATAGATTTGTTCGGCCTTGTTTTGGGCGGCATAGTGAATGATACCTCCCCCATGGCGGTACGGGTCATCGCTGTGATTTTGGGATGCGGCATTCTTGCCTTCGGTATGACCATCGTGATCAAATCCCAGGCCGGCACCGGCCCCAACGATCTGGTGGCCGTGGTGCTCAGCGACAAGACAAAGTGGAAATTCGGCCCGGTGCGGGTCGGTGTGGATGTGCTCTTTGCCCTCACAGGCTTCCTGCTGGGTGGTACCGTGGGTGTGGGTACCCTGATCTGCATGGCCGTGGTGGGCCCGGTGGCCCAGGTGTTCATGCCCTATTCAGAAAAGCTCTGCAGCCGGTTCTTGAATTGTCAACAGGAAATAATTAACAAAAAATTGCACAAATAATTGGCGGGCATAGAGGGAATAAATAGGCATCTTGTTGTAGACATGGGGAAATAAATGTGCTAAAATGGGGTTCAGCGGGGATGGAATGAGAAAAATGCAATTCCATTCCGGCGAAATCGCAGGACTTTCGCCCTGCAAGAAATGATAAGGAGTGTATACCCTATGAAGAAAATCCTCGCTATGCTGCTGGTCGTAGCCATGGTAATGAGCTTGGCTTGCGTCGCTTCCGCCGCGGACGTGAAGACCTACAAGGTCGGCTGCTCCATCTACACCTTCGACGACAACTTCATGACCCTGTACCGCAATGAGATCATTGACTACTTCAAGACTCTGGAAACCGACACTGTGAAGTATGAGATCACCATGGCTGACGGCAAGAATGATATGGCCGAGCAGACCAACCAGGTCCGTAACTTCATCACCCAGGGCATGGACGTCATCATCCTGAACCTGGTCCAGACTTCCTCTGCCGATGCCGTGATCGACGAGGTCGTGGCTGCCGGTATTCCTCTGGTTCTGATCAACCGTGAGCCTCTGGCTTACGACAAGGACGGCAAGACCCTGGACGAAGCCTATGAAGGCATCCTGGACAATCCTACCGTCTGCTACGTCGGCGCTGACGCCCGTCAGTCCGGCACCTTCCAGGGCGAGATCGTTGCCGCTCTGGACAACCATGGCGATATCAACGGTGACGGCGTGATCAACTACATCATGATCGAGGGCGACCCCGAGAACATCGACGCCCAGTACCGCACCGAGTTCTCCATCAAGGCTCTGACCGATGCCGGCTACGAAGTGAAGTGCCTGGACGATCAGGTCGGCAACTGGCAGCAGTCCAAGGGCCAGGAACTCACCGCCAACGCTCTGACCGCCAACGGCTACGACGTTGAGGTCGTGTTCTGCAACAACGACGGCATGGCTCTGGGCGCTGTGGCTGCCATCGAGGCTGCTGGCCGCATCGTTGGCGAAGACATCTATGTTCTGGGTGTTGACGCTCTGGAAGAGGCTGTTCAGCTGATCAAGGCCGGCGAAATGACCGGTACCGTCCTGAACGACCACATCGGCCAGTCCCACAAGGCTGTTGATGTTGCTGTTATGGCTCTGAATGGCGAAGAGATCGACAACTACTACTGGGTAGACTACGTGAAGGTTGACAAGGCCTACGCTGAGGCTAACTACTAATCTCTATCGTTCCATTGTAAAGGACTCATAATCGAATGATGAAGCGGGTGGGTCTTGCGGCCCACCCGTTTTGTATTTCGAAAGCGGAAAGCATAGAAGGAGGTTCGTCACATGTCCGAATTTGTACTGGAAATGACGGGAGTGTGCAAATCATTTCCAGGCGTGAAAGCATTGGACCATGCTGAGCTGAAGCTTCATCCCGGTAAGGTTCACGCGCTGATGGGAGAAAACGGCGCGGGAAAATCCACCCTGATGAAATGTATGTTCGGCATCTATAAAATGGATGAAGGCCAGATCAAAATCGATGGAGAGCCCGTTACCATCAGCGACCCCATGGATGCGCTGAAAAAGGGAATCGCCATGGTTCACCAGGAGCTTCAGCCCATCCCCGCCCGTACCGTGGGTGAAAATATTTTCCTGGGTCGGTACCCCATGAAGAAGCTCTTTGGCTTCATCCCGATGATTGACCATGATAAAATGTATGCCGATACCGCCGAGCTGCTGAAAAAGGTTCGGATGAATTTCGATCCCAAGCAGAAGCTTGGAGAGCTCAGCGTTTCTCAGATGCAGTCTGTGGAAATCGCCAAGGCTGTTTCCGCCAACTGCCGGGTTCTGATTCTGGATGAGCCCACCTCCTCGCTGACCCAGAATGAGGTGGAGGCCCTGTTCCGAATCATCGAGGACCTGAAGGCGGAGAATGTGGCCATTGTGTACATTTCCCATAAGATGGATGAGATTCTCCGCATTGGCGACGAGGTCACCATCATGCGTGACGGTCAGTACATCGGCACCTGGCCGGCGAAGGAACTGACCACCGATATGATTATCACCCAGATGGTGGGCCGGGAACTGAAAAACCTCTATCCTCCCAGAGAAAATGTTCCCGGGGAAGAGGTGCTGAAGGTGGAGGATTTCACCTCCATCAACCCCAAGTGCTTCCGTAACGTCTCCTTCACCCTGCGCAGAGGAGAGATCCTGGGTGTGGGCGGCCTGGTGGGTGCCCAGCGGACAGAGCTGATGGAGGGCCTCTTCGGCATCCGCTCCCACAGCAAGGGCACCATTTCCTACCGGGGAAAGGAAATGACCATCAACCGGCCCAAGGACGCCATCGACAACGGCATCGCCCTTCTGACGGAGGACCGCCGGGGCAGCGGCATCATGGGCGTGCTCAGTGTGGCGGATAATATCTCCATCGCCTCCCTGCACAAGTATCTGGACTTCGGTTTCTCCATCAACAACAAAAAGGTGGAGCAGCTGGTCCAGGACAACGTGAAGGTGATGAACATCAAAACGCCTTCCTCCAAGACCTTAATCAAATCTCTCTCCGGCGGCAACCAGCAGAAGGTGCTGATTGGACGCTGGCTGGCCAATGACCCGGATGTGCTGATTCTGGACGAGCCCACCCGAGGCATTGACGTGGGTGCCAA
>JALFGI010000102.1 GCA_022777455.1 Clostridiales bacterium
GCTGCCCCTATGGGGCAGACTGAGAGGGCCAGCATGGCGTGATTTCGGCTGCTATTATCTAACTGCGGTACCCTCTCAGTCAGCCTGTTCGGCTGACAGCTCTCCCAAAGGGAGAGCCAAGGGGCGCTGCCGTATCTGCCCGCCAAATTACAATTTATTTATCGGTTTCACCCGGCAAACAGGCAAGCCGTGTGAATGAGATAATCGTCAGAAAAAGTTACATACTTTTTCGTTTGATCAGTGTCGTCTCAATTTCTATTTTGATGTTGGCGGAGGGCTTCCTCGCCATAATCGCAGTCAGGCGCTCCACCGCTATTTGGCCCAAGGCCTGTTTGGGGACGTGAATGGTGGTCAGGGGCGGGTCCAGCATTTCGCAGGCGGCGGAGTTGTCGAAGCCCACAATTCCGATGTCCTCCGGGATTCGATAGCCCGCCTCCTTGAAGGCCCGCATGGCCCCGGCGGCGATCAGATCATTGTCAGCAAAATAGCAGGATGCCAGCGGCTCGGACTGGGCCAGCAGCACCTTCATATCCGCATAGGCTCCTTCCACAGAGGGGGCCAGCCGGTGGACAATGGAGGCAGAGGTGGACATCCCGTTGTGGCGAATCGCCTTGTAGAAGCCGTCCGCCCGTTCGTCGAAATTGTTGATGGGATAGGACGAGCGCAGATAGCCGGGCTGCTTTCCCCGTTTGGCAATCAGATAATTGGTGGCGGTAAAAGCGCCCTGGACATTGTTGATCAGCACGCAGTCTCTGGGGATGCCTTCAAAATAGCTGTCCAGCACCACCAGCGGCAGAGGAAGGGAGACAAAGGGCGCAAAATCTCCCCCGCGCATTTCCGTCCCCACCAAAAGAATGCCTTTGGTATCGGAGGAAAGAAGATTGCACAGTTCCACCCGGAGATTCTCTTCATGGAGGTACTGTAAATTCATTCGATATCCGGCAGCCCGGCAGGCATTGGAAATGCCCTCCGACAGAGCGCTGAAAAAGAGGGTATCTCCCACCACCGCACCGTGGCGGCGATACATGAGCAAAGCGATGCTCCCCTTGTCCGCTTCCTCCCGGATGCGCTGCCTTCCAAAATCAAAGTCATATTCTCTGGCCGCTTTCAACACCCGATCCCGGGTACTTTCGCTGACGCCGGGCTTATTGTTCAGCGCCATGGATACGGCGGCCGCGGACAGCCCCAGTTTTTCCGCCAGTTCCTTTGCTGTGATGGACATGGAATCAACCCCTTTTCACCCAGTTTAACAAATTAAGCAAATTAAGTCAACAAAACAGCTTAACTTAAGTTGCAATTAAGAGAATTTAATTATACAATATTTCCATAAACCAGAAACAAGAGGAGTTGCAGCTTATGAAATCTATCAAAATCGGTTTTGCACCCACCCGGCGCAGCATTTTTTCCGCTCCGGATGCGGTTAAGTTTGCCAATCTGACCCGGGACCGGCTGCGGGAACTGGGCGTGGAGTTCGTGGACATCACGGACATCAACGAGGAGGGTCTGCTCTATCAGGAGTGCGACCGGATTAAAATCGCAGAGAAATTCAAAAAAGAGGGCGTGGACGGCCTGTTCTTCCCCCACGGCAACTTCGGCACCGAGTATGAGTGCGCAAGACTTGCCAAGGAGATGGGCGTGCCCGTGCTGCTGTGGGGCCCCCGGGATGAGCGGCCGGAACCCAACGGTGTCCGCCTGCGGGATACCCAGTGCGGCCTGTTTGCCACCGGCAAGGTGCTGCGCCGGTTCCAGGTCCCCTTTACTTATGTGACCAACTGCCGCCTGACCGACCCGGAATTCCAGCGGGGCATCAAGACCTTCCTGGCGGTGTGCAGCGTGGTAAAGACCTTTAAGAATATCCGTATTCTCCAGATCGCCCCCCGGCCCTACGACTTCTGGAGCACCATGTGCAACGAAGGCGAGCTGCTGGAGAAATTCAATGTCCAGCTGGCCCCCATCCCCATGCCTGAGCTCACCGCCGAGATGAAGCGGGTGAAGGCCCAGGGCGTGGAAGTGCCCAACACCGTCTCCTACTGCCGCTCCTGCATGAAGATTGAGGTACGGGATGACGAGCTGGAAAATGTGGCCGCCCTGAAGGTGGCCATGAAGAATCTGGCTGCCAAGTATGGCTGCAACGCCATCGCCATCCAGTGCTGGAATGAGCTGCAGAATGAAATCGGCATCATGCCCTGCGCCGCAAACTCCCTGCTGAATGAGGAGGGCATCCCTACTGTCTGCGAAACCGACATCCATGGCGCCATCACCGCCCTGATGGTAGAGGCCGCTTCCCTGGACGACAAGCGCAGCTTCTTTGCCGACTGGACCGTGCGCCACCCCGACAACGAGAACGGGGAACTGCTGCAGCACTGCGGTCCCTGGCCCATTTCCGTTGCCAAAGAGCAGCCCGCCATCACTTATCCCCTGGCCTTTGACCATCCCGGCGCCGTTGCCGCTGAGGCAAAGCACGGCGAGGTAACCCTGGCCCGGTTCGACGGTGACAATGGGGAATACTCGTTGCTGCTGGGTAAGGCCCGGGGCATCGACGGCCCCTACACCAAAGGGACGTATCTGTGGGTGGAAGTGGAAAACCTGAAGCGCCTGGAGGCCAAGATTGTGGAGGGCCCCTATATCCACCACTGTGTGGGCATCCACGAGGATGTGGTCCCCGTGCTGTATGAGGCATGTAAGTATATCGGTGTGAAGCCCGACCTGTACGACAACAACGAGGAACAGGTCAAGGCATACCTGAGAGGTGAATGAGATGAATTACAAAGCCTTTTCCTATGATCTGCGTCGGGACTGCGTGGACATCATCATGGCGGGCGGCGGCGGACACATCGGCGGCGATATGAGCCTGATGGACGTGCTGACCTACCTGTACTTTGAAGAGATGAATGTATCCCCTGAGAACATGTCCGACCCCAACCGGGACCGCTTCGTCCTCAGTAAGGGCCACTCCATGGAGGCCTACTACGCGGTGCTCTGCGCCAAGGGCTTCCTGGACCTGGAGGATGTAAAGAAGAATTTCTCTCAGTTTGGCTCCAAGTACATCGGCCACCCCAACAACAAACTCCCCGGCATTGAGATGAATTCCGGCTCTTTGGGCCACGGCCTTCCCGTGTGCGTTGGTATGGCTCTGGCGGGAAAGATGGATGGCCGCCCCTACCGGGTCTACACCGTGATGGGCGACGGCGAGCTGGCGGAGGGCTCCGTGTGGGAGGCCGCCATGAGCGCCACCCAGTATGGTCTGGACAACCTCTGCGCCGTGGTGGACCGGAACCGGCTCCAGATTTCCGGCTGCACCGAGGATGTGATGCACCAGGACAGCCAGCAGGAGCGCTGGGCCGCCTTCGGCTGGAATGTAATCACCGTAAACGGCCACGATTACGAAGCTCTGGCAAAGGCCTTTGCCGATGCAAAACAGTGCAAGGGTAAGCCCACGGTGCTGATTGCCGAGACCACCAAGGGCTTTGGTTCTGCCGTGATGGAAAACAAGGCCGGCTGGCACCATCATGTGCCCACCCAGGAAGAATACGAACAGATCATGGCGGATTTCGCCGCCAGAAAGGAGGCTGCGCTCCATGAATAAGATTCCCAATCGTCAGGCCATCTGCAATGTGCTGCTGGAAAAGGCCAAGACGGACAAGGACATTGTGGTTCTCTGCTCCGACTCCCGTGGTTCTGCTTCCCTGGCTCCCTTCTTCAAGGAATTCCCGGAGCAGAGTGTGGAGGTGGGCATCGCCGAGCAGGATCTGGTGAGCATTGCCGCTGGTCTTGCTGCCTGCGGAAAGAAGCCCTTTGCCGCTTCCCCCGCCTGCTTCCTGTCCACCCGGAGTTATGAGCAGTGCAAGGTGGACTGCGCTTACTCCAATACCAATGTGAAACTCATCGGCATCTCCGGAGGCGTCAGCTACGGCGCTCTCGGCATGAGCCACCACTCCGCCCAGGACATTGCCGCCATGGCTGCCATTCCCAACATGCGGGTGTACCTCCCCAGTGACCGTCATCAGACCAAATGCCTGGTGGAAGCCCTGCTGGAGGATGAGAAGTGCGCCTACATCCGGGTGGGCCGGAATCCTGTGGAGGACATCTATGAGGAAGGAAATTGCCCCTTTGAAATGAACAAGGCTACCTGGCTGCGCCGGGGCACGGATGTGGCGATCATCGCCTGCGGTGAGATGGTGCGCCCTGCCAATGAGGCTGCGAAACTCCTGGAGGCCCAGGGTATTTCCGCCACCGTCCTGGATATGTACTGCGTCAAGCCCCTGGACAATGCTGCCGTCATCGAGGCCGCTCAAAATGCAAAGCTGGTCGTCACCGTGGAAGAGCACGCGCCCTTCGGCGGTCTGGGCAGCATGGTGGCCCAGGTGGTGGGCGAGCACTGCCCCCGGAAGGTGAAAAATCTCGCCCTTCCCGACGCCCCCGTCATCACCGGCACCAGCCCCGAGGTGTTCCACTACTACGGACTGGATGCGGAAGGGATTGCCAAAACCGCTGCGGAACTGTTATAATCCCAGGGAAGGACTCAGCAGCCGGATGAAAGGAGAAATACAGAATGAAGATACGAACCATCATCACCCAGGATGCGGAAGTGGATGACCAGAATTCCCTCCGGCATTTCCTGTTCTACAGCAATGAGGTGGAGCTGCAGGGCATTGTGCAGACCTCTTCCAAATTCCATTGGAAGGGTGTCCCCGGCGCCCAAAAGGCAGGGGGTTCCAACATCAATGATTTTGCCGATGATCTCCATGAAGGCGGTTTCGACCAGCCCTACCGCTGGCCCGGAACGGACTGGATGTTCCGGGTAATCGATGACTATGAAAAAGACTACGCCAATCTGGTGAAGCATGCTGATGGTTATCCCACACCGGACTATCTTCGGTCCATAACCAAAGTGGGCAATATCGGATACAGGAGTGAGGTTGAGGTTCCCACAGAGGGCTCCGAGCTGATCCGCAAAGCCATTTTGGATGACGACGAGCGAACGCTGTATCTGCAGGTCTGGGGCGGCTGCAACACCATCGTCAGGGCCCTGATGGACATTGAGGCGGAATTCTCTCAGACGCCTCAGTGGCCGGAACTCCATGAGCGGCTCACAAGGAAAATCGTCATCACCGCCTGCGGTGAGCAGGACGAGACCTACCGCACCTACATGGCCGAGCAGTGGCCGGGAATCCTCTTTGTAAAAACCCTGCAAATGGGCAGCTATGCCTATCCCTGGCCCCGGATGCCGGAGGGAGAGAGCAAAGACACCCTCCGGGCGGAATTTATGAAGCGGGAAATTCTGGGCGGTAAGAGCGCTCTGGCCGGCGGCTACTGCACCTGGCTGGACGGCGTATACTACGAAGGGGAGGTGCAGGAATCCCAGTTCGGCGCCAATCCCAACATCGCAGAGGAGTGGTTTGGCGCGCACTTCGGTATGAGCGCCGGAGAACCCTACGACTTTCTGTCCGAAGGTGATTCGCCCACATTCTTCCCGCTTTTTGATTGGGGCTTCCGCACCCTGGAGGACTTTTCCTACGGCGGCATCTCCGGGCGGTATCACCGGGTGAACGGAGAGGTGAATTCCAAGGGAGAGCCTCTCAACATCTGGGACGTGTCCAAGGATATTTACATTGACCGGGAGGGCAAGGCCCATGAAACCGAGTCCATGTGGCCCTATGTTGCGGATATCCAGCGGGATTTTGCCGCCAGAGTGGCATGGGCCGATGCAGACGCCTATGAAAAGGGAGAACATGCCCCTTCCCTGAAGATCAAGGAGGGAGTGGATATCACCGCCCGGCCGGGACAAGCCCTGACCATCCACGCAGAGGCGGCATCGGCGGACGGCGGCGGGGTTCAGACCACCTTCCGAATCTACCGGGAGGCCAGCGCCGCCTGGGCGCAGGAGGCCTGTCTGGTGCCCCAGGGAGAGGAAGCGATGCTGACGATTCCTTCTCAGGCCGCCTCCGGAGACCGGCTGCACATCATTGTCAAGGCCCAGGCGGAAGGGCATCATCGGCTGGTGCACTACCAGCAGGTGATTGTCACCATCGCGTAATCCGAGGGTGGGGTAAGAGCCATGTCCTTGAATATTGACAGCCCCCTGGGAAAAATTCTGACCAAGCTGCTGGATCTGGTGGTGCTTCAGGTGCTCTTTGTTGTTACCAGCATCCCGGTGGTTACCATCGGTGCCGGCCTCAGCGCCATGTTTGCCGTGTGCCGCAAGCTGCGGCAGGAGGATGTGGTACCGGTTACCAAGACCTATTTCCGGGAGTTTAAAGCCTGCTTCGGCAAGGCAACGGCGGCGTGGTTAATTCTCGCTCCCGCTGCTGCCCTGTTGGGGATTTCCATCAGCTATTACTACCATGCCCCACTGGCGCTGCGGATTGTCCCGCTGGTGATTGCCGGAGTGCTGCTGGTGCTGGTCTGGCTGGCGTTTGTGTATGTGTTTCCTCTGATTGCCTGGTTTGACAACGGCCTGCGGGCGCATTTCAGAAACGCTTTTGTTCTCTCCATCTGCCACTTTTGGACGACGGTGGTGGTAACCCTGCTGTATGCCTTTGTGTTCCTGCTGGCGGTGCCGTTGCTGCCCATTGTGCTGCTGATTGCCTTCAGTGGAAGCGCTTTTTATGCAGGGCTGTGCTTCGAAAAGGTTTTCGCCAAATATGATCCTTCCGCCGCGCCCCCGGCCCCGGAATCCGGAGAGGAGCAGTAATGCGAAAGGGTTCTCCGCAGCAATTTCGTGTTACTTAATATTTAGTAAATTGTCGAAAACGATTTCGCGATTTTTACCCCGATTGTTTGCCAATGCAAAGAATAATTCCCGGGCTTCGGTCCGGGAAATTATTCATTTATTTTCCGTTAAAGTTCGAAAATAATAGAATGTTGAGAACGAATACGATTTTATAATTCAATAAAATTAAGTAAGCGGAATCAAAAAAATTATCACAAAAAGTGGAAACGCCTTCGATTATGTCAAAGTGTACAAAATCAGAGGCGTATTTTTTACTAAATAATTTAGAGAAAATACTTGACCAAATTCAGAGATAATGTTATCATTTTATTAACGGCAAGCCACTGGCGACTCCGGCCAAGGCCCAATGATAGTCCATCATATGAAAGGATGACCGTAATGACCAAGCTAAAAACCAGGGCGGTCCAAAGCCCGCTACAGCGCAAAACGCTCAGAGATGTCCGTGCCCATTGGCAGATCTATCTCATCATCCTGCTGCCCATCGTCTGGTATGTTATTTTCGCGTACATGCCCATGGCAGGCCTGCAGCTGGCCTTCAAGAAGTACATGCCCCGGCGGGGCATCTGGGGAAGCCCCTTCACCGGGCTGACCAACTTCAAAAATGTGTTCGTCGATCCGGACTTCATGCGTTCGATCTGGCGCACCCTCTCCATCAACCTGCTGCGTTTGGTATTTGTGTTCCCTGTTCCCATCATCCTGGCGCTGCTGCTCAATGAGCTGGGCGGCAAGAAATACAAGAGTACCCTGCAGACGATCATGACCTTCCCCAACTTCCTGAGCTGGGTTATCGTCTCCTCCATTCTCACCACCGTCCTGTCCAGTGATGGCCTGGTGAACTCCATTCTGCGGGCCATCGGGCTGTCCTCGGTGAACTTCCTGGGAAGCGAATCCCTGTTCCAGCCCATGCTGTACATCACCGACATCTGGAAAAGCTCCGGCTGGAGCATGATCGTGTATCTGGCCGCCATCTCCGGCATCGACCAGGATCAGTATGAGGCCGCGGAGCTGGACGGCGCCAGCCACTTCCAGAAGCTGATCCACATCACCCTGCCTAACCTGATGCCTACCATCATCATCATGTTCATCCTGGCAACGGGCAACCTGATGAGCGCCGGCTTCGATCAGATCTTCAATCTGAGCAATGCTGCCACAAAGAATGTGGCGGAGACGCTGGATATGTACATCTACCGCATTACCTTCCAGTCCGCTCCCAATTACGGCTTGTCCACTGCCATCTCCCTCATGCGTTCCGTGGTCAACATGGTGCTTCTGCTGCTGGCTGACCGTGGCGCCAAGCTCATGGGCGGCAACGGCCTGTTCGGCTGATCGGCCTTCACACGGAAAGGAGTGTTTCCATATGGCAAGAACTGTAAAACTGAAAAAGCGGAAGGATCCCCTGGAGATTATCGCTTTCATCATTCTGACCCTGTTCGGACTGGTCATCGCCGTCCCGTTCTACAATGTGCTGATTGTATCCATCACCGGTCAGGCGGAATACCTGCGTGCCGGCGGTCTGCTGCTGTTCCCCAAGGAGCCCACGCTGGATTCCTTCTCCCGCCTGTTCCAGAACAAGCTGCTGTGGACCGGCTACCGCGCCACCCTGTCCGTGGTGGCAGTGGGCCTGCCCCTGAACGTGCTGCTGACCTTCTGCATGGCCTACGGTCTGAGCCGCAAGGGCTGGCCCGGCCGGAAGATCGTGTTCACCCTGGTGCTGATCACCATGATCTTCAACGGCGGCATCGTTCCCATGTATCTGCTGATGAAGGACCTGAAGCTGCTGGACAGCTGGTGGTCCGTCATCCTGGCCGGCGGCCTGAATACCTTTTATGTCATCATCACCAAGAATTTCATCGACAGCCTGCCCGAATCCCTGATTGAGTCCGCCCATCTGGACGGTGCCAATGAATGGACGGTGCTGTTCAAGATTGTCATGCCCCTGTCCAAGCCCATCCTTGCCACCATCGTGCTGTTCTACGCCGTAGACCGGTGGAACGAGTGGTACAATTCCATGATTTTCCTGACCACCCCCACCAAGTTCACCCTGCAGCTGGTTCTGCGCAACATCGTCATCAACTCCGAGATGCAGGGCGCCGCGGCCTCTTCCGGCAACGTCACCGCCTC
>JALFGI010000147.1 GCA_022777455.1 Clostridiales bacterium
AAACGACTGGTTCTGGGCGTGCAGCACCTGTTCGCTATGTTTGGCTCTACCGTTCTGGTCCCGATTCTTACGGGGTTGAGCGTTTCCGCAACGCTGCTCTTTGCAGGTGTTGCAACGCTGCTCATGCACCTGCTGACCGGCAAGAAAGTTCCCGTTTTCCTGGGCTCCTCCTTCGCCTTCCTGGCCGGCTACTTCGCCGTGGTTGCGAACGGTACGGAGATTGGCCTGTCCCAGCGTGAGGCATTGCCCTATGCTTGCGCAGGTGTGGCCTGTGCCGGCCTGCTGTATCTTGTCCTGGCACTGGTTTGCAAGCTGTTTGGCAGCAAGAATGTGATGCGGTTCTTCCCCCCCGTTGTCACGGGCCCCATTATCATTGCCATTGGCTTGATTCTGGCTCCTTCCGCCATCAACAGCTGCTCCAGCAACTGGCTGGTTGCGCTGGTGGCAATCGTTGTGATCATTGTCTGCAACATCTGGGGCAAGGGTATGATTAAGATCATCCCCATCCTGATGGGCGTGATTGCTTCTTACCTGTTTGCTGCGGTCACCGGAAACGTGGATTTCAGCGGTGTTGTCTCCGCCAAATGGATTGGCCTGCCTGTCCAGATGCAGGATACCGTTTTCAGCCTCTTCGGCGCGGAGAACTTTGATGCCGGTTTCCTGGTCTCTTCCATCATCATGATTGTGCCCATCGCATTTGCCACCATGATGGAGCATGTGGGTGATATTTCCGCCATCAGCGGCACCATTGAAAAGAACCTGATTGAAGATCCCGGTCTGCACAGAACCCTGATTGGTGACGGCCTGGGCACTACCATCGCTTCCCTGTTCGGTGCGCCTGCCAACACCACTTACGGCGAGAACACCGGTGTGCTGATTCTGACCAAGGTGTATGATCCCGCCGTTGTCAGACTGGCTGCCGTTTTTGCAATCGTTCTCAGCTTCTGCCCCAAGTTTGCCGCTTTGATTTCGGCAATGCCTGCCGCCACGGTGGGAGGCGTCTCCATCATTCTGTATGGTATGATTTCTTCCGTTGGTGTTCGCAACATGGTTGAGAACCACACCGATTTCCAGAAGAGCAGAAACATCATTGTTGCCGCTGTGATCGTGGGCCTGGCGCTGGGCATCAACTTCTCCGGTCTGCTGGGTGCAAACATCACCACCGCAGGAAACAATGCAACCGGCGCCATTACCTTCACCATTGGTAGCATGAAGGTGGCTCTGTCCGGTCTGGCAGTTGCTTCCATTGTTGGCATCGTGCTCAATGCCATTCTCCCCGGCAAGCGGGATGAGTACATGCCCAACGAGGAGAATGCCAGCTCTCTGGGCAAGTTCTGATTCCTGAAATCAAAAAAGCGATAACATGGATGAGGACAGGTTCACCACCTGTCCTCATATTTTATAATGTGCATATCGGCTTTGCTCAGCAACGCGACAAATTGTTGTTTAGCGGGCTGATACGGCAACACCCCTTGGCTCTCCCTTTGGGAGAGCTGTCAGCCGAACAGGCTGACTGAGAGGGTACCGCAGTAAGATAATGGCAGCCGAAATCACGCCATGCTGGCCCTCTCAGTCTGCCCCTTGCGGGGCAGCCAGCTCCCCCAGAGGGGGAGCCAAGGGGGCATCGGTTCCGGTACGCCAAATTACAATTTGCTGAGTTAAACCGATAAGCACATTTTATAAAGCAGAGCCGTCCCGGAAGGATCGGGGCGGCTCTGTTTGGATTTTTATGCCAGGTAGATGGCCTTGCAGCCCAGCATGGTCATGTAGCAGTCCAGCTTGCTCACCAGCTCCAGGGGAGCGTGCATGTTCAGCACGGGCACGCCGGCGTCCACGGTGACGATGTTCCGGTTTGCCATGTACGCGGCAACGGTGCCGCCGCCGCCCTGGTCAACCTTGCCCAGAGTGGCGATCTGCCACAGAACGCCGTTATCCTCGAAGGTCTTGCGCACATGGAGCATGGCCTCGGCGGAGGCGTCGGAAGCGCCGCCCTTGCCCCGGGAACCGGTGTACTTGCAGATGCTGATGCCGTAGTTCAGGAAGGAGTTGTTCCGCCGGTCGCAGGTTTCGGGGAAGTTGGGGTCGAAGGCGTTGGAAACGTCGGCGGACAGGCAGAAGGAGTTGGCGAAGCAGTGGCTCAGCTTCACGCCCTGGCCGTCGCAGAGGATCTCCATGAAGTACTCAAAGGCGTGGCTCTGCATACCGCTGATGCCCACGGAGCCGATTTCTTCCTTGTCGGCCAGGATGCACACGGCGGTGTGGGTGGGCGTCTCCAGATCGAAGATGGGCTCCAGTTCCGCGTAGGCGCACACCCGGTCGTCGTGGCCATAGGCAGCCAGCAGACTCCGGTCCAGGCCCACCTCCCGGCACTTGCCGGCGGGGACGATGGTCAGCTCGGCGCTGCGGAAATCGTCTTCCACAATGCCGTACTTCTCGTTCAGCAGCTTCATCACGTTCAGCTTCACAAGATCTGCGCCCTCACCCTCAATGGGTTCGGTGCCCAGAATCACGTTCAGCTGTTCGCCGGTGATGACCTCACTGGCGCCCTTCTTCATCTGATCGGCAGCCAGGTGGGGCAGCAGGTCGGACACCATCAGGATGGGATCGTTCTCGTCCTCGCCGATGGTCACGGTAATTGTGGTGCCGTCCTTCCGGCAGATGACGCCGTGGATAGCCAGAGGCACGCAGGTCCACTGGTACTTCTTGATGCCGCCGTAGTAATGGGTCTTGAAGTAGCTGATTTCGGAATCCTCATACAGGGGCTGGGGCTTCACATCCATCCGGGGAGAGTCCACGTGGGCGGCGCAGATGTTGGCGCCCTGGGACAGGGGTTCTTTGCCGATGACGGCGATCATGAAGCTCTTGCCACGGTTATTGAAATAAATCTTGTCGCCGGGCTTCACTTCCATGCCGGGGACGGCGGGGACGAAACCGTGCTTCTCGGCCATATCGGTGGCCCAGGCAGTGGCTTCCCGCTCGGTCTTGCAGGCATCCATAAATGCCCGATAGCGCAGGGCATAGGCTTCCATCTCGTTCCGCTGCTCGGCGGACAGCTTGGTGTAGCCGTTCTTGGGAGCGCTGAGGATGGATTCACGCAGTTCTTCTGTGGTCATTTTCTTTCTCCTTTATGTTGTATTCTGTTTCTGATTTTCAAAGAAAATTGCATTTTTGCGGGTTGGAGCGGCTGCGTCCTTGGCTCTCCCTTTGGGAGAGCTGGCAGCCGTCAGTCTGACTGAGAGAGTGCCGCAGTAAGATAAAATGGCAGCGAAATCAAACCATGCTACCCTCTCAGTCTGCCCCCATAGGGGGAGCCAAGGGCCGCGTGCGGCGGTCAACGTATCGCTGAATTACAATTTATCCGGTTGCTGACAAAGGGTGGCAGCCACATTACATTATACCTTGTGTATCCAAAAATGCAACGCATTTTTTATGGAAGGCCTCTTGAGTGGAGTCGTTTTCCAGAACAATGTCGCAGCGGCTGCGGAACCAGCCTTCCTCGTGCTGGGCGGCGATACGGCTGCGGGCGTAGGCCTCCCCGATGCCGTCCCGGAGCATCAGCCGGGCCACCCGGTCCTCCAAGGGGGCGGTGACGGCTACGGTGATGTCACAAAGCTCATTCAAGCCACTCTCAAACAGGCCAATGGCATCAATGGCTGCCAGGGGAGGCTTCTGTTCCAGCCGGCGCACCACTTCCTTCCGGACAGCCAGGTGGGTGATCTCATTCAGGTCCTCCAGGGCGGTGGGGTCGGCAAAGACGATCTGCCCCAGCTTTTTCCGCTCCAGGGTTCCCTGGGAAAAGGCCTGGGGGAACCGGGCTTGAATGGCGGAAAGCATGGCGGTGTCCGATGCAAGCAGCCGGTGGTAGATTTCGTCGCAGTCCAGCACCAGACCGCCCCGCTGCTGAATCAGGCGGAGCAGGGTGGTCTTGCCGCAGCCGGTGCCGCCGGTAATTCCCAGAATCATTCGGCTTCCTCCGCGTTGACGATATGGAAGGCAGCGGCCTTTTTCAGCCGGTTCTGCACGGCGTAGGCCACACCTCCGCCCACCGGGCAGCGGGCATAGACCTGGTGGATGGAGGGATCGTCCAGCTCCCGCAGGGCGGCGAACAGGCCGGCACTCAGGGTGTTCACATCCGCCTCGCTGCCGTAGGCCAGGGGGGAGCAGTCGGCATAGAGAGGGAGCTCCTCCGTAAAGCACAGAACCCGGTCCCCGGGGGTGAAGTGACGGTGGATGTAGGCGGCGGCTTTTTCCCGGCTTCCGGCCACGATTACCACCGGCTCAGCGGGGGCATAGTGGCGGTATTTCATGCCTGGGGCCTTCACCACCGCATCCTTGTCGATCTGAGCGGTGACGGCTTTGTCGATTACCAGGTCGCCCAGCACCTCCAGCAGCTGCTCCGGGGTGATTCCGCCGGGGCGCAGCAGCCGGGGACGTTCCTCCGTCAGGTCCACAATGGTGGATTCCACACCTACCCGGCAGGGGCCTCCGTCCACAATGGCATCGATTTTTCCGTCGTGGTCATGGAGCACATGCTCCGCCGTGGTGGTGGAGGGTTTGCCGGAGAGGTTGGCGGAGGGAGCGGCGATGGGTACCCCGGACAGGCGGATGATGGCCCGGGTGGCATCGTTGTCCGGGCAGCGGACGGCCACGGTGGAAAGGCCTGCCGTGGTGCGCTTGGGAACCACATCCCGGGCAGGGAGCACCATGGTCAAAGGACCTGGCCAGAATTTGTCCGCCAGGGCATAGGCACTTTCCGGGATGGAATGGCAGAATTTCTCCATTTCCTTTGGCTCGGCTACATGGAGAATCAGGGGATTGTCCTGAGGCCGGCCCTTGGCCGCAAAAATGCTGGCTACCGCTGCTTCATCCAGGCCATTGGCCCCCAGACCGTACACGGTTTCCGTGGGGATGGCCACGAGACCACCCCGGCGGATAATCCCGGCGGCGATTTCGGGGGTGGCAGGGTCGGAAGCGGGGAGAAGAAGTGTTTTCATAGGTTCGCACCTTCTTTGCAAAATGGCAATCAGCGCAGCTGCCAAAAGAACAGCTGCGCTGAATTACGTTCAGTTCCGAAATTACACGGTGGGCTGGTTGGCAGCCTCGATGATCTTCACGAACTTCTCGGGCACCAGGGAGGCACCGCCGATCAGACCACCATCGATGTCGGGCTGAGCCAGCAGCTCGAAAGCGTTCTTCTCGTTCATGGAGCCACCGTACAGGATGGAGATGGCCCGGGCATTCTTGGAGGAATACAGCTTGCGCACCACGGTGCGGATGTTCTCACAGACTTCCTCAGCCTGCTCGGGGGTAGCGGTACGGCCGGTGCCGATGGCCCAGATGGGCTCGTAGGCAATGATGACCTTGCGGATCTTCTCCTCGGGCACGCCCTTCAGACCCAGCTTGATCTGCATGGCGATCCACTCGTCGGTGATGCCGGCTTCACGCTGCTCCAGGGACTCGCCGCAGCACATGATGGGCACCAGACCGGCGTCCAGAGCGGCCAGAACCTTGGCATTGACATCGGCGTCGGTCTCGCCCATGGCGCGGCGCTCGGAGTGGCCGATGATCACGTACTTGCAGCCGGCGTCCACCAGCATATTGGTGGCAATCTCACCGGTGTAAGCGCCGGAGGGGTTGGGGTTGCAG
>JALFGI010000189.1 GCA_022777455.1 Clostridiales bacterium
TTTGAAGCGCAGGGCGCTTCATCCCAATGCGTGCTCGGCTGGTGTGTCATCGATACACTCCTGGGTACCGCTCGGTTCGTTTTTGCACGCCATATAGTGGCTGGGCAATGATTTTACTGCGCAGAAACGTTACCGGGCACCGCCCAGGAGTCCCGGATATCACACCAGCCCGGTGCGCCATTGTCCGCGGGCACTGCCCGCCAAATTACAATTTGTCTGCTTGCCGGGCACATAATCAGATTTTCGTAAACACGAATTTCTGGATCAGGCCGTCGCACACGGCGTGGATGGTGACGCTGTCGCCGCTGCCCTGGGCGGTGACCTGGATGTCGGTGCCCTTGAGGACGGATTTTACATATTCCGCCGGGTCGTCGCACTCCACTTCTTCAAAAAATACATCCCGCATCTGGTTGTTGCGGCACAGATTCTTGATCTCCCGCACCAGTTCGTATTCTGCCATGGGGTCACTTCCTTTCGTTTTTTATCCTGGAACGTCGGAGAGCTTGATCACCAGCACATCCTCCACCATCCGGACACTGCCGGCAGCGGGGAAGGAGGGCATGGCAATGACCTGCTCCATCTGTTCATATTCCTGTATCCGTTCCAGGCTGACGCAGTGGGCGGGGTAGCCCAAATAGTAGCTCAGGTAGACTTCGTAGGTTTCGTAGTAGGTGGTGCTGAAGTTGTGCCAGAGACCTGTGGCGACGTGGACAAAGCCGTCTCTCTCCTTGGACAGGGGAGAACCATAGAGCAGCCCCACAAAGGCGACATCCGTCTGCCCCGGAACGAATCCCTCCGTCTGCTCCATCCGGTCAACGATCCGGGTAAAGGTGGACAGGGTGGCGGCGTTTTCCAGCTCCTTCTTCAGGTAAATCTCATTGGAGTAAAGACAGCTGTCGAAAATCAGCACCGCAGCCAGAACGGCCCAGACCTTCCGGGAAAAACGGGTGCACTTACTGCCGGCCGGGTCCTCATCATACAGCCCGATCAGCACCGGCGCACACAGGTAGGACAGATAACAGGCGAAAACAGTGAGCCAGTGGCACACGTTGGAGAGCAGGGTGACGGCGTTCATTCCAAAGGGAATCAAAAAAAGAATCCCGATGATGCCCCACACGGACGAACCGGGGAGCTGCCGTCGGCGAATCATGGACACCAGTAAAAGTGCGGTCAGGGCCAGCATCAGAAGGTTTGCCCCGATCACCACTCCCGGTGCGTGGGCTGCGGAGCTGAAGAACCAAAGGTACAGCGCCCAGGCACAGGAGAGAAAACGGTCGCTCAGGGAGCGGAGGGAAAACACGGCAGTGGGATCGTTATACAGCCCCCCGCCGGATACCTGGGTCATATGCTGGGTCACCAGTATGCCCAGAAAATACAGCACCATGCCCGCCGCAATGGGGAGTAAATTCCGAATGGTTTGCAGGTAGACCTTTTTCACCCCTTCTCCCTGCAGCAGCCGCACCAGGGCCAGGATGAGAAAGAGGTAAATAGCCACATCGATGTAGGCCTGATAAATACCCAGGGATGCGAAGTAGAAAAGGATGGCGTAACAGTTACCGTGGCGCAGCCGCAGGCTCACCCAGACCCCGGCCAGGGCAAGGAGCAGGGAAAATCCGTAGGCGTCCGCATCGTGAAGGTAGGTGGCATTCATCAGCGCAATGGTGGTATTGGCGGTGAGAAGGCCGCAGGTGAGGGCCACAAGGCTCTTTTTCTGAATGTTCAGAATATCCGTGAGAAGATACACAGACAGAGATAAAAAACACAGGAACAAAAACCCATTGATCACCGGCAGCGTGAAATTGCCCCGCAGCAGCCGGTACAGGGGCCGCAGATAGCGGCCTACGGAAATCATCAGCTCCGGGCTCTGTTCGTAGATGGAATACAGGCTGTCGTGGGAGAAATTGCTGTTAAAATAGCAGTAGCCATGGGCCACCAGACCGATGGCGAACACCCAAAGGGCGATGAATTTCAGCTTCTGCCAGTCCACCGTTTTCTTCAGACTGCATTTTTCATTTCTCACAGCGGTTTCTCCTTTGCATCCGTCACGCGTTGAAAACATACTTGTCCAGCCGGCGGAAGGCTTCCTCCACCCGGGATGCCGGCAGAGCCAGGTTGATACGGACGTGGCATTTGCCATGGAAGGCCCGGCCGTCCTGGAAGGCCACACCCACCGCCCAGGCGGCCTCCAGCACATCGTCCATGGTCTTGCCGTGGGCGGCACACCAGTCGGTGCAGTCCACAAACAGCATGTAGGTGCCCTGGGGACGGCTGACCTTCACCCCCTCAAAGTGTTCGGCAATGTACTGACAGGCGTAGTCCACATTGGCGGTGAGCACCTGACGAAGCTCTGCCAGCCATTCGTAGCCCTCGTCCTGATAGGCACCGATGAGCGCATACATGGACATGACGTTGGGCTCGTTGTAGTGGCTGAGGGATGCTTCCTTCTGCACCCGGTCTCGGAGCCAGGAATTGTAAATCACACTGTAGCTGCCTACAAGGCCTGCCAGGTTGAAGGTCTTGCTGGGGGCATACATGGCCACGGTGCGCAGTTTGGCATCCTCGCTGACGGTCTGGGTGGGAATATGCTTGTGACCATCCAGAATCAGGTCAGACCAGATTTCGTCGGAGATGACGTACACATCGTGCTTTTGGAACAGCTCCATGGCCCGCTCCAGCTCCCAGCGCTCCCAGACCCGGCCGCAGGGGTTGTGGGGGGAGCAGAGAATGGCGGCATGGATTTTATTATGGACAATTTTCTCCTCCATATCCGCGTAATCCATCCGCCATACGCCGCGGGAGTCCTGCTGCAGGGGGGAGTGGACGATATGGTAGCCGTTGTCTCCCAATGCGTGGGTGAAGCCTACATAGGTGGGGGAGTGGACCAGCACATTGTCGCCCTTGGAGCACAGCACGTTCAGCGCGCTGACCACACCGCCCAGCACGCCGTTGGCATAGGTGATGAATTCCGGCTTCAGGTCCACATCGTGGTGGGTCTTGTGCCAGCGCTGGATTCCGTTATAATACTCCTCCCGCAGGGAAAAATATCCGAAAGCGGGATGCTGTGCCCGGCGGATCATGGAATCCACCACCGTAGGTACCGTAGCGAAATTCATATCCGCTACCCACATGGGGATCAGATCAAATCCGGGAACGCTGGGCATCCGGGGCGGTTGGTCCACCGCGATGGCATCCATTCCCCGGCGGTCCATAATGGTGGTAAAATCGTATTTCATGGTATGTCCTCCGATTGCTTTTTTGTTTCATTCCCGGAAAGGAAATTGTAATTTGCGGGCAGGGCCCGCAGCCAATGGCGCACCGGGCTGGTGTGAAATCCGGGACTCCTGGGCAGCGCCCGGTAACGTTTCTGCACAGGAAAAATGACGCATTATCCAATCACGGCGTGCAAAAACGAACCGAGCGGTACCCAGGAGTGTAACGACAACA
>JALFGI010000284.1 GCA_022777455.1 Clostridiales bacterium
TTGGTAGCAATCTCACCGGTGTAAGCGCCGGAGGGGTTGGGGTTGCAGTTCTCGGCACCGATGCCCACCCGGGTCTCACGCATGGCGCGGACGGCAGCGGGGATGCACACGGCGGGGACGCACAGAGCCACGTCGCACCAGCGGCCCTTGGGCATGATGGCCTTCAGCTGTGCCATGAAATCCTTGGTCTCGGAGGGGGTCTTATTCATCTTCCAGTTGCCGGCGATGACAGTCTTGCGGTACTTTCTGTTCATATTTAGATTTCTCCTCTATCTTGTATCATTTTCGTGATCAGGATCAACGAATTTGGTTTTTGCAGAAGAATCCCGGGGAAGGGGTGCTTCCCCGGGGAAAAGGGGCTTTCTTACTTGTCCTGCAGGCAGGCGATGCCGGGCAGCTCCAGGCCTTCCAGGAACTCCAGGGAAGCGCCGCCGCCGGTGGAGATGTGGGTGATCTTGTCGGCGAAGCCCAGCTGCTCGCAGGCAGCTGCGGAGTCACCGCCGCCAACAATGGTCACGGCCTCGGAATCAGCCAGAGCCTGGGCAACAGCGATGGTGCCCTTGGCCAGGGTGGGATTCTCGAACACGCCCATGGGGCCGTTCCAGACGACGGTCTTGGCGGACTTGACAGCGTCGGCGAAGAGCTCGCGGGTCTTCTCACCGATGTCCAGGCCCATCTTGTCGGCGGGGATGGCGTCGGCGGGGACGGTTTCCACGCTGACCTCACCATCGATGGGGTCGGGGAAGGAGGCAGACACGACGGTGTCGATGGGCAGCAGCAGCCTCACGCCCTTGGCCTCGGCCTTGGCCATCATTTCCTTGCAGTAGTCGATCTTCTCGGAATCCAGCAGGGAGGTGCCCACGCTGTAGCCCTTGGCGGCCAGGAAGGTGTAGGCCATGCCGCCGCCGATGATCAGGGTGTCCACCTTCTCCAAAAGGTTATTGATGACGTTCAGCTTGTCGGAAACCTTGGCGCCGCCCAGGATGGCGACGAAGGGACGCTCGGGGTTGGCCAGAGCCTTGCCCATGATGGAAACTTCCTTGTTCACCAGGAAGCCGGAAACGGCGGGCAGGTAGTCGGCCACGCCGGCGGTGGAGGAGTGAGCGCGGTGGGCGGTGCCGAAGGCATCGTTGACAAAGATGTCGGCCATGGAAGCCAGGTCCTTGCTCAGCTCGGGATCGTTCTTGGTCTCACCCTTCATGAAACGGGTGTTCTCCAGCAGCATCACGTCGCCATCCTTCAGAGCGGCGGCCTTGGCCTTGGCGTCTTCACCGGCCACGTCAGCGGCCATGATGACTTCCTTGCCCAGCAGCTCGCTGATGCGCTCGGCAACGACCTTCAGGCTCAGCTCGGGCTTCCACTCACCCTTGGGCTTGCCCATGTGGGAGCACAGGATGACCTTGGCACCGTGGTTGACCAGGTATTCGATGGTGGGCATGGCGGCCACAATCCGCTTGTCGGAAGTGATCTTGCCGTTCTTGGTGGGGACGTTGAAATCGCAGCGGCACAGCACGCGCTTGCCGGATACGTCAATATCCTCAATGGACTTCTTGTTGTAATTCATGACAATTCCTCCATTATGTAATTTCTTCAGAGGGTATCCCTCATTTTTCCAAAATCCTTCAGATTGGGGAAGGAGAGCTGACGCAGGGCCTCGTAGGTGGTGATGGCTACAGCGTTGCTCAGGTTCAGGCTCCGGGCTTCGGGGCGCATGGGGATTCGGACGCAGCTGGAGTAGTGCTCTTCCAGGAAGGGTTCGGGCAGACCCTTGGTTTCCTTGCCGAAGAACAGATAGCAGCCGTCGTGGAATTCCGCTTCCACGTAGCTTCGGGGCGCTTTGGTGGACAGACACCACATTTCCTTCACGTCATTGCGGGAAAAGAAATCCTCGAGATTTTCATAATCAAAAACCTCGACCAGGTGCCAATAATCCAGGCCGGCCCGTTTGACTGCCTTCTCGGAGATATCGAATCCAAGCGGGCGGATCAGATGCAGGCGGCTTCCGGTGGCTGCGCAGGTTCTGGCGATGTTGCCGCAGTTCTGGGGAATCTCAGGCTCAACCAATACAATATTCAGCATGGAATTCACCTCCGCGCAGGCTGCGCTCATGCAGAACACGCAAATCCGTACAGTCCATATTGTATGTCAAAAGCCGGATAAAATCAATCCCAAAACTCGCATTTTTTTAGGTTTTTATAGTATTCACATAAAAAAGAATAGTACCTGCTGAAATTTGTGAAAAAAATACATTGACAGGAAAAGGCGGAAAAAACCGGCACACTCCGTGGAGTGTACCGGGGGAAAAGCAGATTAGCCTGCGGCCATTTTCAGTTCGTTATTGTTGTAGAACCAGCTGCCGCCGTCGGCGGTGAGCTCTTCACCGTTGGTCAGGGTGACCACCAGTGTCAGATCCAGCTGATAGTCGTCATCCATCTGGGGCATGGTGAAGCTGATGTTGGAAAGGCTGCTCTCGTAGCTGCCCTGACCTTCGCCCTGGGGCAGGTTCACGTCCTGGGTCTCCACGGTTTCGCCGTTGAGCGCGAACACCAGCTGAGCCTTCTGGAAGCCGATGGCGGTGCCTGCGGTGGTGAGCTGGGGCAGCTGCACGCTGGCCCAACCGGCGGTGATGGTGAACTTGCCGTCGGCATCCTTAAAGTCGGAGATGTACAGGTTGCAGTAGGCATCCAGGCTACGCTTCATGTAGACCAGGGAATCGTAAGCATCGCTGAGGGTGTAGTGCTCGCCCACGCCCTGGGGCGGGAAGAGGACGCACTCAAATTCATAGCCGTCGGCGGCTTCCAGGTCAGCGGAGGCGGTGTAGTATTTGCCGTCCCAGCTGCAGGAGACGTTCTCCACTTCCTTGCCTTCCAGACGGACGACGAAGGAAGCACCCTGGCCTTTTTCGTAGGCTCTGGGCTGGGCAGTGAGGGTGACGGTAGCGCCGTTGCTGCTGCTCCAGACCTGGGCGGACAGCTCCCAGGACTGCAGGCTGCCCTCTGTTTCCACATGGGCCAGGGAACCGGCGGGGGCGGAAGCGGTGGCCTGGGTGGCCTCAGTGGTCTGAGCGGGGGCGGTGGCGTTTGCATCGGCTTTGGGTTCCTTACCGCAGCCGGAGAGGATGACCGTGGCACACAGCGCCAGTGCGGCAATCAGGGTGGTTTTCTTTCTGTTGAACATGGGGCATTCCTCCTGGTGTTTCAAGATAAAAGACGAAGAAACTCGTGTTTTTTCATTTGAATTCATTATAAGGCATCCATACAGAATTTGCAACTTAAAAAACCTTTAATTTTTGCCCTTCTGTTTGTCCGTACACTACGGTAAATTGTAATTTGAAGCGCAGGCGCTTACGGCGCCCCTTGGCTCTCCCTTTGGGAGAGCTGTCAGCCGAACAGGCTGACTGAGAGGGTACCGCAGTAAGATAATTGTAGCAGGAAACCACTACAATTGCCCTCTCAGTCTGCCCCTAACGGGGCAGCCAGCTCCCCCATAGGGGGAGCCAAGGGGTGCAGGCAATTCCGGTTCACCAAATTACAATTTACCGCTTCTATGGGCGTTGTTACGGGACAAAAAGCCGGGGCTGCTTCACGTTTGTGAAACAGCCCCGGGGAAATATGAGGTTAGTCCTCGTTGGCCTTGGCGTCGGCAATGATCTTTGCCTGGTTGGCCTTGGGCACTTCTTCGTAGCGTTCGAACTTCAGGGAGAAGGAGCCTCTGGCCTGGGTCATGGCCCGCAGGTCGATGGCATAGCTGCTCATCTCAGCCATGGGCACTTCGGCCTCCACCACGGTGTTGCCGTCACCGGCGGGGTTCATACCCATCACGCGGCCCCGGCGCTTGTTCAGGTCGCCGATGACATCGCCCATGTAGCTGTCGGGGATGGTGACGGCCAGGGAGCCGATGGGCTCCAGCAGGGTGGGCATGGCATTGGGCATGGCTTCCTTGAAGGCCAGGATGGCGGCCATCTTAAATGCCATTTCATTGGAGTCTACGGGGTGGTAGGAGCCGTCGTACAGCACGGCCTTCAGACCCACCATGGGATAACCGGCCAGGGGGCCCTTCTGGACCGCTTCCTGGATGCCCTTTTCAACGGCGGGATAGAAGTTTCTGGGCACGGAGCCGCCGAAGACCTCTTCCGCGAAAATCATATCGTCCTGCTCGTCCTGGGGCTCGAAGCGGATCCACACATCACCGAACTGGCCGCTGCCGCCGGTCTGCTTCTTGTGGCGGCCGTGGGCCTCCACCTTCTTCTTGATGCGCTCCCGGTAGGCAACCTTTGCGGGGCTGAGCACGGCATCCACACCGAAGCGGGTCTTCAGCTTGGAAACCAGCACATCCAGCTGCTGGTCGCCGGCGCCGGAGATGATCAGCTGCTTGGTTTCGGGGTTCATATAGGTGGAGAAGGAGGGATCTTCCTCGTTCAGCCGGTTCAGGCCGGTGCCGACCTTTTCTTCCTGGCCCCGGACCTTGGGAGCGATGGCCATGGAATAGCAAGGCTCTGCATAGGGGATCTGCTTCAGGCTGACCACCTTTCTGGGGTCGCACAGGGTATCGCCGGTCTTGACCTTGTCCATCTTGCCGATGGCGCCGATGTCGCCGCAGCTGAGCACCTTGACTTCGGTGTTCTTCTTGCCGCACATGGTGTACAGACGGCCAAGCTTCTCGGTTTCGCCGGTGCGGGCGTTGACCAGGGTGGTGTCGGAGGTGATCTCACCGGAGAGCACCTTCACAAAGGAATACTTGCCAAACTGGTCGGAGACAGTCTTCCACACAAAGGCGGAGGGCACGCCGCCGGGGGAGACCACAAATTCCTCCACCTTGCCGTCGGCAGTGGTGGCCTTGTGGTAGTTGCCTTCCACGGGATTGGGCAGCAGCTCGATGATGTGGTCCATCAGCATCAGGGAGCCCAGGCAGGTGACGCCGTAGCCGCAGAGTACGGGGAAGAGGCTCAGCTCCTCTACACCCTGGTGCAGGCCGGTGATCATTTCACGGTAGGTGAAGTCGTCACCTTCAAAGAAGCGGTCCATCAGGGCCTCGTCGGTTTCGGCCACAGCTTCCTTCAGGGCGTCGTTGAACTCTTCAATCACGGAGAGCTTGTCGTCGGGGACTTGAATCTCCACTCTCTTCAGCTTCTGCATCTCGTAGGCGCGCTTGTTCAGCACGTCGATGATGCCGGTGACCTTCTTGTCGGCGCCCCAGATGGGAACGATGACGGGGGCGATTTTGTTGCCATAGCGCTCCCGCAGGGCTTCGAAGGTGGCGTTGTAGTCGGAATTGTCCTCGTCTACCTTGGAGATATAGACGAAACGGGGCATATTCCGCTCTTCGCAGTATTTCCAGGCCTTTTCAAAGCCCACGGTGATGCCGTCCTTGGCAGACAGGACCAGGATGGCAGCGTCGGCGGCACGCAGGGCCTCCATGACGGCACCGGAGAAATCAAAGCCGCCGGGGGTGTCCAGCAGATTGATCTTGGTGTTGTGGTATTCCAGGGGAATCACGGAGGTGGAGATGGAAATATTGCGGCGAATCTCCTCGGGATCGTAATCGCTAACGGTGTTGCCGTCGGCATTCTTGCCCATACGGTCGATGGCACCGGTCATGTAAAGTAAGCTCTCTGCCAGGGCGGACTTGCCGCTTCCGCTGTGGCCCAGCAGGCAGACGTTGCGAATGGCGTTGACAGTGTACATAGTAGAAAAAACTCCTTTCGGGGCGGTGTGCCTTGCAGACACCCGAATAGGGACATTATACACGAAGGATGGGCGGATTTCAATGCTTAATTTCGTCAAAATGTAAAATTGTGTATTTTGGCCTGGCGACATTTGATTTTCTGTGCAGAATTTACAAAAAAGAATCTCCAGATTTGTGTATTCAGCAACGCCCTTGGCTCTCCCTTTGGGAGAGCTGGCAGCCGTCAGGCTGACTGAGAGGGTATCGCAGTAAGAGAACGGCGTCCATAAACCAAACCGTACTGCCCGCTCAGGGGAACCCCATAGGGGGAGACAAGTGATACCTGCGGTGGGCTGGACACAATTTACTGCCTGGCAGTGCGTTGTATGCCCAATAATGCCATACCATGAAAAAACCACCGATACATCGCATCGGTGGCTCTAGGGTTCCAGATTTTCTTCATCAAAAAGCGGTGAATCGAAAAATACGGCCAAGGGAACCTGCAGCCCCTGGCAGATTTCATGAATGACTCTCAGGCTCATTGTGTTGTAGGTTCAGTTCAGGATAATGCTCATACGCGCAGAGAAAAGGAAGAGAAATCAGATTGTTTCCGACAAAATGAAACGAACCAATAAGCGCAAAAATCCCCCAGGCGGATGCCTGGGGGAAATGGAGGATATCAAACCACTCTGGTCCACTCGGTGGCCAGCAGGCTGGGAATCATCCACACCAGCTGGTACAGGATTACCCGTGCGGGGGTGAGCAGCTCCTCGGAGCCCAGGTAGGACAGGGCCAGCATGATGACAATGCCGATGATGCCGCCCACGATGCCGATGAGACTGCCCAGCCGGCAGGCGGTACGCAGGGACATGGAGCCGGTGATGGCGTAGGCGGTGGAAACCAGATCGTCTCTGGTGACCAGAGCCAGAACATCGGATTCGGGGTCCGCCTTCCGGGAGGCCAGCTCGGCCCGCTCTTCCTTGGGAGGAAGGATCAGCCGGCGGGTGCGGATGGCAAATTTATCCCGGATGAAGCTGTCGGTCATCATGAAGTCACCGGCCAGCAGCAGCGTTTTCAGCTTCCGGCAGCCGCACAGGGACACAAGACCTGCGGAGGCGGAACGCATTTTTGCATAGGAGATGGCGATGACGGCGGCCAGCTGCCCATCGATGGAGACGTAGATGGCCTGGTTGACCATGGTGCCCTGGGGAATTTCCACGCCCATATCCTCCAGGAAATCCAGGGTACCCAGCAGGACGGGCTCGCCGTTGACCTCGCCGCCGATGCCGCCCTGCTCATAGTCCCGGAAATTTTCCACAGGATATTCGGTGCCGTCCCGGCTGGCCAGCAGGTTGCGGAACAGGGGGACCAGTCCGCCGCCGGCGGCGAAGATCAGAGAGGCGGTGTAGGAGACCACCTCGGCGGGGGTGCGGTCGGAATAGAACTTGATGCCGTTGAGTTTGGTGGAGCCCCGGGGGAACAGGTCTTTGTCCCGCAGGGGAACCACGGCACGGCCGCAGAGCTTCTTCACGCCCTGCCAGCCGCAGATCACTGCGCCCACCATGTGCAGCCGCTGCTCCAGCAGGGCAGCGGGCCGGGTCAGGGCCACGAAATAGCCTGCGGGAAGGGAGACCAGAAGGGAGGTGGAGAAAATCTTCACCGCCATGCTGGTGCCGTGGAGCAGGCCGGTGAGAACGGCGATACCGATGCAGGCGATCAGCGCCACAAAGGCGTATACCTGCTGAACGATCTCCGGGCCGGAGGTACGGTTGTAGGTTTCCATAAAGTCTTCCACATCCCCCTGACCACGGAGAATGCCTGCCCGCTTTTGATAGAACTGGGGCTCTTTCACCAGACTGACAAGGCTGGTGGCTTTGCGCATGGTATCCAGCTGGGCCATCTCGGTGGTGCGCTTGTGGTAGCGGGCCAGCATGGCCATGGACATTTCCAGCACAAAGGCGGCGCAGAAGGGGACACGCTGCTCATCCAGGCAGAACCAGGCATCCACCATACAGGCGATGAAGGTGATGGCCAGGGAGGTGTTCATGGTATAGCGCAGGTGGAACAGGTCGCCGATGCCGTCCATCATCAGTCCGCAGCCCAGAAGGCCGGAGATCATCAGGCAAAGCACCTGGCTGTAGATCATCAGCTTGCTGCGGCTGGCGGGGACCATTCCCCTGGAATACAGGAGGATGCCCAGGCCGCACAGCAGCAACAGAATGAAATTGGCAATCATGGCCAGCTGGAGCCTGCCAATGCCCAGCTCGCTGAGGGAATAATATCGTTTTTCGGGACCGGCTACCAGCTTCCGCTTCAGCTCCCGGAGTTTGGCGCTGCGGTCCAACGGAATGGTCTTGGGCCCTTCGTTGGGAAGGGTATCAGCCTCCGGCTGGGCTTCGTCCTCCGGCTGGACTTCGTCCTCCGGCTGGACTTCGTCTTCCGGCTGGATGGAATCAACCCGGATGGTGGGGTCGCCCACGACTTCCGGCTCCTCCGTGGGGAAGGAGATGTTCAGTTGGGGCGTATCATCACCGAAGGCTTCCGGGGCGGAAAACGCCGGCGTGTCCTCTTCCGTCACGGTGTATTCCGGGAGGGAAGCTTCCACAGGGGCACTTTCGGGGGCGGTGCTTTCAAAGGTATCCTCCGGGCCCAGGTCCAGGACGAGTTCGGGCTCCTGGGGAGCAAAGGTCCCCAGCGGGTCGGTGGTGTCCGGAACCGGGACGGCTTCGACTGTGGGCGCATCGGGCTCCAAAGCTGCCTGGGAGAAGGCCTGGTGTGCAAGCTCCAGAGCGTCGGCATCCACCGTACCCTGGGAAGCGGCCTCTTGGGTGGGAGATACTTCCGGCTCGGTGAAATCGGCCGGGGCAGCAATTTGCTCATCCTCCTGGGGAATCTCCCGGAGCTGGCGCATGATGTCCTCCAGGTTAAAATCCTGCAGGTCTTTTTCGTTATCCATATCAAATCCTCCTGGTTAGCCAAGGCGCTGGCGCACGGCTTCATAGAGCAGAATGGAAGCGGCGGCAGAGGCGTTGAGGGAACTGATGTGCCCGGCCATGGGGATATTCACCATTACATCGCAGTTCTTGCGAACCAGCTGGCTCATGCCAACACCCTCGTTGCCGATGACAATGGCGGTGGGGCCTGTGAGATCCGCCTTGTACATGGGAATGGAGCCTTCCGCGGCGGTGCCGAAGACCCACACGCCCTTTTCCTTCAGCTCCGCAATGGCAGCGCTGACGTTGGTTACCCGGGCGACCTTCATGTATTCCACCGCTCCGGCGCTGGCCTTGGCCACGGTGGCGGTGAGGCCCACGCTGCGCCGCTTGGGAATGATGACACCATGGGCACCGGCGCACTCGGCGGAGCGCAGGATGGCACCCAGGTTGTGGGGATCGGACAGCTCGTCGCAGATCACGATCAGGGGCGCCTCCCCACGGTCAGCAGCCCCCTGAAGAATATCGTCAATGGAATAGTAGACGTGGGCAGCTGCCAGGGCAATCACACCCTGATGGGCATGGGTGAAGGACATGGCGTCCAGCTTGCGCCGGTCCACCGGCACCACCACGGCTCCGGCCTGCTTGGCTTCGGCAGCCAGACGCTGCAGGCCCCGGTCGATCTCGCCGTCAGCAATAAACACTTTATCTACGGTGCGGCCGCTCTTCAGGGCCTCCTGCAGGGCGTTGCGGCCCTCCAGCTGGCCTTCCACCTCTTCCACGGGTGCGGGAGGGGAATTGCGGCGTCTTTTTTCGTTCATCTTGGAATCCTCCGTCGTGCTTCGGTAAATCGAAAAATCTATAATCCACGCAATTATATCAGATTTTGTACAGATTTACAATACTTTTTTTGCTTCCTGCCCGGTTTGTAAATATTTCCGTCCCGCACCTGTTATTTACAGAAAATTTACCGGAAAAATCAGAATCATTCATTGCCGAAACCGGAAAAATGTGTTATGATGGCTCCGCACAATATAAACGCACAATTAAAATATATGCCCTGGGAGGCGATAACAATATGAGTTCTGAATCAAAAGAACCCAAAGACGGAAAAAATCCCCTGGATAATATGCCAAAAGGCAACATCTGGACGGCTTTGATCATTACCCTGGCGCTGGTGCTGCTGATCAGCTGGATCTACGGCTCCGTTTCCAGCAGCCAGTTTACCGAAACCAGCGTCAGCGATTTTCTGGATGCTATGGAAAATGATGAGCTGGCCGAGGTGGAATTCCGCTACGACCGGATTGTCTACCTGACCAAGGAAGAGGCAGCCAAGGACCCTGCCCGTCAAAAGGCCTGCTACACCGGTCTGCCCAGCGGTGGCAACACATTGGAGCTTTCCCAGCAGCTCCACAACATGGGCGTTCATGTGACCCGGGAGATCACCGAGGATAATTCCGTGGTGATGATGATTCTGTCCTACTGCATTACCTTTGCCATTCTGTTCGTGTTCATGCGGATGCTCACCAAGCGCATGAGCGGCGAGGGGATGATGGGCGGCTTCGGCAAGAGCAAGGCCAAAATGTATATGGAGAAGCAGACCGGCGTCACCTTTAAGGACGTGGCCGGTCAGGACGAGGCCAAGGAATCCCTGGTGGAGATCATCGACTTCCTCCACAACCCCCAAAAGTACACCGACATCGGCGCCAAGCTCCCCAAGGGCGCCCTGCTGGTGGGCTCCCCCGGTACCGGCAAGACGCTGCTTGCCAAGGCTGTGGCAGGCGAGGCGGGCGTGCCCTTCTTCTCCATCTCCGGCTCCGACTTTGTGGAAATGTTCGTGGGCATGGGCGCCAGCCGGGTGCGGGATCTGTTCCAGCAGGCCGCCAAGGTTGCCCCCTGTATTATCTTTATTGATGAGATCGACGCGGTGGGCCGCTCCCGGGACAACCGGTACGGCAACAACTCCGAGCAGGAGCAGACATTGAATCAGCTGCTCAACGAGATCGACGGCTTCGAGCCCTCCAAGGGTATTGTATGTCTCGCGGCCACCAATAGACCGGAAATTCTGGATAAGGCACTGCTCCGTCCCGGCCGGTTTGACCGCCGGATCATTGTGGACCGGCCCAACCTCCAGGGCCGTCTGGACACCCTGAAGGTCCACACCCGGAAGATCAAGCTCAGCGAGGACGTGGATCTGAAGAAGATCGCCCAGGCCACCGCCGGTGCCGTGGGCGCGGACCTGGCCAACCTGGTGAACGAGGCAGCCCTCCGGGCCGTCCGCCACGGCCGCCAGACGGTGAATCAGGAGGATTTGATGGTATCCTTTGAAACCGTCATTGCCGGTACCGAGAAGAAGAATACCGTGATGACCGATACGGAAAAGCGGCTGGTTTCCTACCACGAGGTGGGCCACGCCCTGGTTGCCGCCCTGGAAAAGCATTCCCAGCCCGTGTCCAAAATCACCATTGTGCCCCATACCTCCGGCGCCCTGGGCTACACCATGCAGATGCCTGAGGAGGAGAAGTTCCTGAACACCGCCGAAGAGCTGCGGGGTGAGCTGCGTACCCTGGTGGGCGGCCGTGCGGCGGAGCAGGTGGTGTTCGGTGTGCAGACCACCGGCGCTTCCAACGACCTGCAGCGGGCCACCGCCTTGGCAAGAAATATGATCAGCCAGTACGGCATGGGCAAGCAGCTGGGACTGATGACCACCGCCTCGGTGGAGCACCAGTACCTGGACGGCCAGGCCTATATGGACTGCGCCCAGTCCACCGCCTCCATTGTGGACCAGGAGGTCAAGGAGCTACTGGAGCAGTCTTATGCCCAGGCGGTCAAGCTGCTGACGGAGCACCGCTCCCTGTTGGATGAGATCGCCGAGTTCCTGCTGATGAAGGAAACCATCACCGGCGAGGAGCTGATGAGCTTCGTCAACGCCGAAAACCAGCCCAAGCTCCCCGAGCCTGAGGAGACAACGGAGGATTCCTCCACGGAGGAATAACCACCAGGCGGACAAATTGTAATTTGATGCACCATATCGTAGGGCGGGGTCTTGACCCCGCCGACCCGGTTGGATTTCTTGAATGGTGCGTTGAATGGTACACTTTTTGGAATAACCACGGGAAAATGTCAAAAAGCCGACATTTGACTTCATTTGTCTAACCTTGCAGGCTTCGTTACCTGATCGGCGGGGTCAAGACCCCGCCCTACGAAATACTTGCATAATAATTCCCGGGAAATCCTGTAAAAAGGACTTCCCGGGATTTTTATTTCATCAGATCTGCAATGGTGACGCTGTCCAGATACTCGTTGATCCGCCGGTTCAGCTCGCTCCACATGGGCAGGGTACGGCAGTCGGCGGTGCGCTCACACTTCTGGGCGTTGCATTCCAGGCAGGCCACCGGGGCCAGATCCCCCTCTGTCAACCGGAGAATTTCGCCTATGGTGTATTGCTCCGCTTTCCTTGTCAGCCGGTAACCGCCGCCCTTGCCGTGGATTCCCTCCACCAGCTTGGACGCTACCAGCAGGGGCATGATTTTCTCCAGATATTTCAGGGAAATGTCCTGCCGCCGGGCCACCTCCTTCATGGGAAGGTAGGCCCCGTCGCAATGCTCCGCCAGATCGATCATCACCCGCAGGGCATAGCGGCCCCGGGAGGAAATCATCATTGACATCCCTCCGGTTACTCTGCGTGACAGTGGCCGCAGCTTTCACAGTCGGGGAATTGGCTGTGGTCATAGTCCAGCCCATTGCGGTCGTAGTAGTCCTTCAGGGCTTTCCTGATGGCCTCCTCTGCCAGTACGGAGCAGTGCAGCTTGTGAGGGGGCAGTCCGTCCAGGGCTTCGGTGACGGCTTTGTTGGTCACCTTCAGAGCTTCCGAAATGGGCTTTCCCTTGATCATCTCCGTGGCCATGGAGCTGGAGGCGATGGCACTGCCGCAGCCGAAGGTCTCAAATTTCACATCGGTGATGATGTCGTTGTCGATTTTCAGATAGATTTTCATAATGTCGCCGCAGACGGGGTTGCCCACCTCTCCTACGCCGTCGGGATTTTCAAGCACGCCCACATTCCGGGGATTGCGGAAATGGTCCATGACTTTTTCACTGTATAATGCCATACTTTCCTCCTATTTCGCAAATACATGGGGCCGTTTGCCGGTCTGCAGATCCCGCCAGAAGGGGGAGATGCTGCGAAGGTACGAAACCACATCGGTGACGGCCTGAATGAGATACTCGATTTCTTCTTCGGTGATGTCATCCCCCAGGGACAGCCGCAGGGAACCGTGGGCCACCTCGTGGGGCCGGCCGATGGCCAGCAGCACGTGGCTGGGGTCCAGGCTGCCGGAGGTGCAGGCGGAACCGGAGGAGGCGCAGACGCCCTTGTCGTCCAACAGGAGCAGCAGGGATTCTCCCTCGATGCCTTCAAAGCAGAAATTCACCGTGCCGGGGAGGCGGTGTTCCCGGTCGCCGTTGAGCTGGCTGTAGGGAATCTGCTCCAGGCCCGCAATCAGTTTATCCCGCAGGGGGGTGAGCCGGGCGGTGTAGTCGTCAATGGATGCCACAGCCTGTTCCAGGGCCACGGTCATGCCCACGATGGCGGGCAGATTTTCCGTACCCGCCCGTTTGCCCCGCTCCTGGGCCCCGCCGTTGATCAGGTTGTCCAGCAGGATGCCCCGCTTGGCGTAGAGCACGCCGATGCCCTTGGGGCCGTGGAATTTGTGGGCGGAGAGGGAGAGCATGTCGATGTTCTGCTCCGCCACATTCACCTTCACATGGCCCATGGCCTGGACGGCGTCGGTGTGGAACAGCACGCCCTTTTCCCGGCACACCGCCCCAATCTCGGCAATGGGCTGAATGGTGCCGATCTCATTGTTGGCGAACATAATCGTCACAAGACAGGTATCTTCCCGGATGGCGTCCCGGACCTGCTGGGCGGTGACGATGCCGTTTCCGTGGACATCCAGCAGAGTGATCTCAAAGCCCTGCTTTTGGAGCTTTTCCAGCGTGTGGAGTACGGCGTGGTGCTCAAAGGCGGTGGAGATGATGTGCTTTTTGCCTTTCTTTTCTCCCAGCTTTGCAGCGGAGAAAATGGCCTGGTTGTCCGCCTCGCTGCCTCCGGAGGTGAAGGTGATCTCCCGGGGGGTGCAGCCCAGACACCCGGCGATTCTTGCCCGGGCATCGTCCAGGAGCTCCCTGGCCTGCTGACCGAAGGAATAGAGGCTGGAGGGGTTGCCGTAGTTTTCTTCCATGCAGGCCGTCATGGCCTGCATCGCCGCCGGACACATTTTCGTTGTGGCGGCGTTATCTGCGTATATCATTTGTTCCTCCTTCATTGTTTTTGTAGGCTCAGTCTGCGAACATGGGGCTGGACAGATACCGATCACCGGTATCCGGCAGCAGCACCACAATGGTCTTGCCCTCATTTTCCGGACGCTGGGCCACCTGAATAGCGGCATTCAGGGCGGCACCGGAGGAGATGCCCACCAGGATGCCCTCGGTGCGGCCCACTTCCTTGCCGGAGGCGAAGGCGGCTTCGCTTTCAATGGGGATGATCTCGTCGTAGACAGTGGTGTCCAGCACTTTGGGTACAAAGCCGGCGCCGATGCCCTGAATCTTGTGGGGGCCACCGTGACCCTGGGATAGAACGGGGGAGGAGGCAGGCTCCACGGCCACCACCTTCACATTGGGTTTTTTGGATTTCAGGAACTGGCCCACACCGGTGATGGTGCCGCCGGTACCCACGCCTGCCACAAAGTAATCCACGTTCCCGTCGGTATCCTCCCAGATCTCCGGGCCGGTGGTGGTCACATGGGCCTTGGGGTTGGAGGGATTGGTGAACTGGGAGGGGATGAAACTGCCGGGAATTTCCTTGGCCAGCTCCTCCGCTTTGGCGATGGCGCCGGACATACCCTGGGCGCCGGGGGTCAGCACCAGCTCAGCCCCGTAGGCCTTCATCAGCTGGCGGCGCTCCATGCTCATGGTGTCGGGCATGACGATGATGATCCGGTAGCCCCGTGCAGCGGCGATGGAAGCAAGGCCAATGCCGGTGTTGCCGCTGGTGGGTTCGATGATGGTGGAGTCAGGGGTCAGGATTCCCGCCTCCTCCGCGTCGTTGATCATCATCAGGGCCACCCGGTCCTTTACGGAACCAGCGGGGTTGAAATATTCCACCTTTGCAAGGATTCGGGCCTTGAGGTCATATTTCTTTTCAATGTTTGTCAGTTCCAGCAGGGGGGTGCGGCCAATCAGCTGGTCAGCGGAGGTGTATATTTGGGACATCATGAACGCTCCTTTGCGGTTATGATTCAATCAGATACCTACCTTGTTGGTGGGTAATTAAGTTATACCATA
>JALFGI010000305.1 GCA_022777455.1 Clostridiales bacterium
ATACCTCATATTTCTGTTTGAAATGGCATCGGCAATATCTCCATCGCAGATGCCGATATCGGTTATACGGTTTTAAAAAGAACCTTTCGGAACGAAAAAGAACCGCACGAAACCGCAGAAGGGATACACTCTGCGCACCAGCGCGATTGGGTGTAATTCTCCTGCGGTTTCGCATATCTCTTTCCCATTTGAACAAGCCTTGGGAATATCCTTACCTTTCGGACTGTTTCTGCGGGCTATTTTGTCCTTCATAACGCCGACAACTGACGATCTCCGCCCGGAAAGTCTGTTTGCAGTGATGCCGACAGCTGCGGCAAATGGAGTTGAACTGGATGTGCCCCGCGCGATTGCGGAACAGTTCCCACTCATGCCCTGTGTACTTTTTCATTTTTCTCCCTCTATATCTGTTGATGAAAACGCCCTGTCCGCGGCTGTGCAGGAAATGCAATAAATGCAATAAAGTCCCCCACGGTAACGATACCGAGCGGTGCCCAATGGCGCAGCGATGATAGACCAGCCCCGTAACGCATTGTCAGCGGCCACTGGCCGCGCAATAAACTCACGAGACTGCCGCTGGATTCACGAGGATGTGTACATCCGCCGGCCTGCCGGTGCCCTGGTATTCGGGCCGGACGATTTTGAGGTAGCCGTACTCCTCCAACAGTTCCAGAATTGAAAACAACTCCTCCGTTTTGGAGAAATACTTGCCCCGGCAGTTCTGGAACAGCTGGGAGCGCTTGATGTCCATGCTCTGCATTTTGCGGATCTTCGCCCAGACGAATTTTGCCTTTGCGATATTCACATCCGCACCCATGGTGGAGTAGGCGTGCATAGCGTGGGCCAAGAAATACTTCCCGATTTCGATTGCCCGACCCACCGTTTCCGCAGAGATTTCCTTTTCTCCCGGTGCCATATCCGCGGCATGGAGCAGGCCCGCAATTCTCAGGACAGCGCCAATATACTTTGCCGCCCAGTCCGGGAATATCTGCCCATCCTCGACCATGAATCGTTCATGTTCCTCGAAATACCCGGCGATGATTTCCTCCGCCTTTTCTGACAGTACCAGCGTTTCCGGTTCTTCTCCTGTAGGCAGAGCCATCAGCCGAAAAATCAAATTGCGGTACTTTTCCCGAACTTCGCTGGGGATTCCGGGTGTGCGGAAGGTGCGGCTGCCGATTCGGGAGGTGGGAAAGGAATACAGGAATCTTGCCAGCAGGCCCCTGCCTACCATGGTGGTGTTTGCCATGATGCAGTCCAGCACATTTGGCTGAACCGTCAGAATTGCCGTCAGGCAGGGATGGGGAATGTACTCGGCATCCCGGCTCATTCGGTCAACCGAGATAGGATCGCCGCAGTGGGCTTTCAGCCAGGTGTCCAAATTGGCAGAGCTATTGTAGCGTCCGGCCAGAATGTCGAAGATGCCGCCCTCGGAGGAAATGACGGAAAGGGTGCCGCCGTTGTTGGCCAGCAGGTTCGTCAGCGCCTCACTGGAACAGTCATCGGCAAAAAATCTGCGGGACTGTTCCACCGGCATGGCTTCCAATTCGTCCTCCAACTGCTGCAATTCCAGTTCCATTTCCCGGTTCTCTTTGGCTTCCAGCTTCTTTTTTAGACCGCTGATCTGCCGCTGAAGGGTTTCCCGCTTGCGCGCACTGGTGCGGATTTCTCCTGCATGGTCGGCGTTGTACTGCATTTCGTAGTCGTAAAGCACCCGGGTCATATCCCGGATAACGCCGGATTTCCGCTCGCCAGGGGCGGCGATGACCAGCGTATACAGATTCAGCGGCTCATAGTATCCCGGCATTCCCTGCACCCGAAACTTCCCCTGTAAAGCCGTCGCCAGCACCCCTAGCCCGATCACCGCCGCCATTCCGGGAGCCGTCTGGCTGTTTTCGGAAACGGCGTTTACATAATCTGCGACGATTGGCGGCAGAGCCGCCACGGGAAAATTGGGCAGTTCTCCGATGGCTGGTGTCAGCGGAATGACAGGCAGAAATACAGGCTCCACTTCTGCTTTCGGCTCATAAATCTGCGTGCATTTTTGAATCGCGTTCCGGATGGTGATCGCGCCGTAGGTGCTGCCGGACTGGGGCCTGTCCCACTTTTCCCGCATGAGGCCGGAGGCGCGGAACAGGCGGTCCACCTGGTTAGCATCCCTGCCTGTCCAGAATGCCAGATGGCTGCAAAGCGCCATGTCCGCTTCGGACGCCGACTGAAAAGACCCGGTGTCCCCGGAATACAGCTTCCAGAACCGTTCGCCGTTTTTGCTGCTCCGGGCCTTTTCAAGAAGAGCCGCATCGTCCAGCGTTGGTGTTGCCGACTTTATTGCATTTATTGCATTTGTTGCAGGCCGCACCATAAACCGTTCCAGAACCTCTTTCAGCTCCTCCGTGCGGTCACCAAACTCATACCACTGGCAGATATCTCCTGTGAGGGTCACATATTTGCTGGTGGCTCCGGCAACATACACCTCCACCCCGGCTTTGTGATTCATTGTGTAGTAGCGCTGGCTGTCATACTGGAAATCCTTTGCGAAGAAATACAGGTGCAGCCCCTTTTTGCTGGGGCTGAACTCTGTGTAGGTGTGCATGATCTCCACAATGGTTGCCGCCGGTTCCGTGAAATAGCCGCTGTCGGTGACACAGTTGTCCAGATCAATGGCGCACAGCCCGTCAAAGATGCCCAGACCGATGCCGTCATACCCCTGTGCCCGGAGGGCGGTTTCAAAAGGGGCAAAAGTTCCCGGGTCGTTGCTTTTCGCCATCTGCCCGGTGTTGGGATTGTAGGGGACTTTCGTTTTTCTCCCACCACGCTCTTCCATACGCCAGCAGCAGAATCTGCCTTGCGCCAGAATCTCGGGTGGAACTTCGTGATAGTTGTTCATGCTTGATCTCCTTTTCAAAATCGTATGTATGCCGTTCTGCCCGAACCAGTTCCTGCCCGGTGTTTCACCCGGCGTTTTCTCCTCCTTGGCACGCTCATTTCTCACCGCGATGCTTCCCCGGAGGACATATCCCTTTCGGACGGTCATTCAATTTTCAAGCTTCACCCGTAGTCCCGAATGCGGGTTTTGTTGCATTCGGGCAAGCAACTCTGTCCGTATTCTACAACATAAAAAGGCCGTTTCCCGGATATCCGAAAGGATGGAAACAGCCTGTGATATTCAGAATTTCCACGCTTATAGACAAGCGTGTTATAATGGAAGAAAAGAATGAAAGGGCGTGTTGTTGTGAATACGAAGCTTACAACACAGGAAAAACTGAAGGACCTGCGGGTGGAACGGCACCTGACTTTGGAGCAGCTTGCGGAAGAAACCGGCATTTCCAAATCCGCACTGGGCAAGTATGAATCCGATGATTTCAAGGACATCAGCCCCTTCAGCATCGTCACCCTGGCGAAATTCTACGGCGTGTCCACGGACTATCTGCTGGGACTGACGGAAACAAAAAATCGCTCAAACACAGACCTGCACGATCTGCATTTGAGTGATGAAATGATTGATCTTCTAAAAAGCGGAAAGCTCAACAACCGCCTGTTGTCTGAGATCGCTTTGCACAAAGACTTCCAGCGCTTTCTGGTGGACATAGAGATCTTTGTTGACCGGATTGCGGACATGCGTATCAATGACATGAACGCAATTCTGGAAGCCTCCCGGCGGCAGGTGATGGAGAAGCACGATCCCAGAGAAAACGATCTTTACCTGCGTACGCTGGAGCTGGCGCAGGTCAGCGAGGAAAACTACTTTGCCCATGTGGTGCACAAGGACATCGACGGCATTATGCAGGACATCCGGGAAGCTCACAAAAAGGATTTCACGACCGCCGACACGGAATCCTCAGTGAAGGAAGTTCAGAAACAGCTGGAAGAAGTCATGAACTACGAGGGCAGTGCGGAAGAAAAGAAGGCCCGTCTATTCCTGTCCACGTTGGGGATTGACTACGACAAGCTGTCTCCGGAAGAATTTGTGACTCTGATCGAGATTCTCAAAAAGTCCGCTCACATGAAGAATCCCAACAATATGCGCGGGAAAGCTGTGCCGTATGTAGTGCACGGGAAAGGAAACCGGAAGAAGCGCAAGTGATTCTTTCCTGAAAACACGCGGTTTTCTCGTATTCAAAATACGGAGTGACAAAAGTCGCAAGCAGTGTCTGGGTGCTACCCAGCCGCATTTTCGCTTGTTGGGGGATTCCCCAAGCCCAAGATCAGAACAGGGTTCTGGCCGCGCATTTTGCAAATGCTTTTTGTGTGGAAGGAACAACATTGTTGGTAGGCATCGGCAAGTTCAGGAAAAAACTGTTTTTCACAATTCATCAAGGTGAATAGAGCAATAGAAGGGTGCCGCAAAAACCGCAGCACCCTTCTATTGTTAGTCGAGCAGTGTATCCTCAGTAACAATATCGCTGTCATCTATCAACGACATTTGAACATATTGCTCGTCTGTATGATCCGTTTTCCCGGAATATTTGATTAGATGATACCCCCAAAAATGTGCCAGAGTCCGACTGATTCCGCAAAATGGACAGGTTACTTCAAGTGAAGATTTAATCTCAGCCCTTCGACATAACCGTTTGGATAACGGAATGTCTTGCTTGAAAAATCAAAGATGGGATTTCGATCATGGATAATCCCATGATGGTTTGGGCAGAGAATCATAATATTACTGGCGTTGTTGTTAAGACTTTTAACAAAGTAGTCGATGTGATGTGCATGTATTAGATTAGAACCGTATGGCTCCCCGATATATTGCCCGCAAATCTGGCATCGATATCCATAGGCGGCCTTGAGATCTTGACTGATCGTCTTCGTCATATGTCTGACTTTGCACACTCTGGTTCGCAGGTAAATACTTGCCGTGTCATCCGTGCCATCCAGAAGTCCCTCAGCAGTTTTTTCTCCCAGTGCGGCAAGCTCTGTTGTTTCCTCTCGGAACTCAGTATTGGGTATGCACTCAACCAGAAGTTCTCCGGGTATATTTGTGGAGTAAATTGATAGAAATTCTTTTTGATCTTCCGCCAAGTTGGAAATCCGCCCATTACCTGTGATTAGCTTCTGCTCTGCAATGCGCGAATCAGTGTAAGAGAATATCTCACGAAATTTAGAAACGATTGGGCTTTTTCTTCCATATCGAATCTGTAGTAAGTCTCCATGATTTGGATATCGCTTCTCGTTGAATTGGATATTCGTCATCACCGCGGAATATCGAGTTCCATCAATCCAGATGCAAATTGGCCGTTTTTGCCCCCGTGCAAGGGTAAAACCAAGACCAGATAGCAGTTGATCTTGATATAAAAGCGGAATCGTGAAGCCTTCGGTCAAAACAGACTGATCTACTGCTTTGTAAAATACAACTTGGCTTGGCATACCATTGCCCCCATCTCTATTCTAATGTAATTAGCGGGGAAATTCTACGAGAGCGTGTGATGAGCAGGAAAGCGACCTGTCTGCTGCCGAAAGGCGGCAGCAGGATTACTTATTTTCAAAATATCGGAGATTCTTTCCTTTCCCCTGTTTGGTCAGCACGCCGTCATCCACCAGTTCGCGCAGGAGCAGGATCGCGGTGGATTGGGAAATGCCCAGAGCTGCTTCTACATCCGTGCGGACAAATGATCCTTTGGCGCGGCATAGAGCCAGGACTGCATGAATCCGGCTCTCTTTCTTCTCGGCGCTGGTTGCTCCCTGATTCCTTCCGGCACTCTTTGGTACCTGATGCTCTGAGCGGAAATTGCTGTTCGGCAGGGTGATCTTAAAGGCATTGTCTGTTGTCTCAATGAACGGTTTTCTATCATAATCGTCATAGGCTTCGTTGATTTTCAGAATGCCGGTTCCGTAAGCCTCGATCAAGCGCAGTCGATAGAATACATTTGCCAAATTCTGATTCCGCAGAACCGAAATGCCTAATTTCACATCGTCCAGCGTAATGCCCTTGACCAACCCGCCGATCGTAACAAATTCCATTCGATCTTCAAAAATGCTGATCAGCGTGGAGCCGCGAAAGGAATAATCCCGGTGCACAATCGCGTTCAGCAGAGCTTCCCGAACGGCTTCCGGCGGATAATCGCGCATATCCACCCGGTCAAGGCCCGAAAACTCTGCCCGGGTACGGTTATAACGGTCAATATACGCAAAGGCTTCATTCAGCTGTCCCAGAATTGAGCCGGACAGTTCACACCGGTCTTTGAATACGGTTTTTTTGCTGCCCTCAAATACGGCCAGCTTTATCGTATGCGTACATTGGTCAGACAGCAGAAATGCCAAATTGGTGTAGTTGTCGTCATCACCAATCAGATGCAGCGTTCGCATTTGCGATTTTCCAAACGCAACCTTGCGCTTTTTGAAGAAAGCAGCTGCCTCGTCGAATGTCAGGTTCTGATTCAGCGAGCGGGCCGATTCATAGCTGTCACCGCTGGTTTCTTTGATCATGTTCAGAATTGCCGCATCCGTTGCAGGAACCGTGGAGGCACCTTGACGAACATAGACCCCTTCCGGGCGAATTCCTTTGCCGTGGAGATAATAAGGTCTCGCGGTGCCTCTCTGAACGGTTACGGAAACAATGGGCTTTCCCTCCATTACTTCATTCCGGCACTCCACAAACATCGTAATATCCGGCCGCACTGCATCCCGAACGGCATTCGTAACACGCAGCATGGTATCGTCCACATTTTGAACGCCGCATACACTGCCGTCATCGTTGATTCCAATATAAAGTGTGCCTCCATCACTATTGGCAAAGGCAACAACGGTGTTTTTGATATCGTCAACATATTCCCGCTTGAATTCAGTTGTCTTGTTTTCCATCAACATAGGCCCGCCCCCAGCTAATTCCAATCATTATTCTAATCTAACAATTATTATAATCATTTTGCTGGAATTTACAAGCAGCAATTAAAAAAAGTTTTCAAAGAAGGCTTCACCTTCTTACGATTATTATACTTCAAATTATTATAATTGTAAGTATAACTTTCCGTTTTGTGATGGATGTTTTCCATTTCGAGGAATGCGAATTGACCCTGCACTCAAAAACCCAGTTTGCATTTTGGGAATGATAGACTATGTACTGACCACCGAATATCCACAGGAGGTTTTGAAGAAAAAAGCAGATACCATTGCGCGGAACGGGTCGGCTGCCGGTGGGATCGCAGCCCCCCTGCGCAGGATTCCAAACAATACAGAATGGAGGAACAGAAATGAAAAAGGGATTATCTTTACTACTGGTTATCGCAATGATCGCCATTGCCCTCACCGGCTGCGGCGGAGGGAGCAGCAAGCTCACCGGCACTTGGGTCGTTGACAGCGTGGAGCTGGACGGCGCGAAGTTCAGTGTGTCGGAGCTGGAGGCTATGGGTCGTGACAATTGGATGGGCAAAACAATCATGGTGCTCAAGGACGGCGGAAAAGCCTATATCGCGGAAGGCGGAATCGATGGTGTCATCGTTGACTGGTACGAAACAACGGACGGAAAAATCCTTTTAGATGGAGAGGCATACACAATTGTTGACGGTCTCATCCGTATGGAAGTCGATGACGATGAGATCCTCTATTTCAGGAAATCCTCTGACAGCCAGACAATCACACAGCCGGAAGAAGAAACAACCGTGTCTGCTGTTTCCAGCGAAACTGAACCCATAGAGACCGTTCCAAAAGAAACAGTGCCGGTGGACTCCGTCACCATAAAGCAGTCTCCTGACAAATACACATGGTACATAAGGAACTATGTCGGCAAGAACTGCGCCTCCTTCGGCTACACCTCTATGGGCGGCGACCGCATGGATCATTACGGCGCGGGCTATATCGAACTGGTGCTTGTGACGCCGGACGGGGCATACATCGATATCGAAACCGACGATGAGCTGAAGCAGTACGTCGTAACCGCCCAAAGCCTGAAACCCAACTCCGAACTTAAGTACATCTTCCAAAAGGATGAGGACGGAAACGAATACGACAGTCTTGTTTTGTCCCAAAGCTATTCTCAGATCGTGCTGTGCGTGAAGAAGGTCGGTTCCAGCGAGGAAACCACCCTGGGCCTCACGCCCATCAATCCATCGCCGGACAAATACACCCTGTACATTCAGGATTATACCGGCAGAAACCTGGCCAGCTGTGGTTATCTCTCCATGGGCGGCAAACGCATGGATCATTATGGCGCGGGCTATATCCGGTTCGTGATCATCTCCGATGACGGCGCCTATATTGACCCGCAGGATACGGAGCTTCTGAAGAATTATGTCATAACCGGGCAAAGCGTCGCACCAAACACGGAGCTGACGTATGTTTTTGAAACGGACAGCGATGGAAATGAGTACGATAGCCTCATTCATTCTCAGAATATTGAGGAGATTGAGCTGACGGTTAAGCCTGTTGGCAACTGAGTTTATTGCAACAGGGAGACGGTGTTTGAGCCGTCTCCCTGTTGCTATTAACAATTACACTTCAATATAGCGTATGGATATTGCAAGAACTTCATCAGAGTGAGCCATTTTTCCGTTTTCAATTTTCTCAACCCGCTCTGGAGAAATCCAGCCGAGTTCCTCCCTGGTCTTTTCTCCGGAATAGCCAAGATTTTACATCTTGCTATCAAGTGGATTACGGATTTTCTGATTCTGCGGTGCTATCAGCACTTCCTGCGTTTGAATCAGCACCATCATTGATGTAAACCCATTTGATCTTGTATGCTTTTCCAACGCTACTGCCGATATTGAGCACATAATCTTCCAATAACTTTTGTGCTCGCTGCTGTGCGCTTGCAAGCAGTGCCGTGTCATTCTCAGCCGCCTCGCGCATTTTTGCCTGCGCCTCTTTGAATGCCTCGGTTTGATGCTCCGCTTCTACTGCGGCAGAGTTTTGATCTATAATGAATGAATCTTTGGTTAGTGTCTTTTCATCAACCTTGCAGCCCAAAACCTTGGCAGGGGGAATTGTGATCGTGACAGTATCTCCATCGATTTCCATCGTTACCAAGGAAGTGTCGATTCCAATGGTAACGACACCGGAATATTCAACCCAAAACTTTCGGTCTTTTTTCCAAAACAAGGCTCCGGAGGCATCTTTCTCAAAGTACTTTGCAACATTATGATAATAACACTGCATCGTCGCCAGTTCACAGATGGCTTTCATCTGAGCCGCTTGAGGCTCTATATCTTTGACGCTCTCATGTGTCTCAGCGCCGGAACAGGCTGCGAGGGACAGGCACATAGCCGCTATGAGGATCATTGCAACAAACTTCTTCATGCTGATTACCTCCTCCTAACCTATTTGCAGTTGGTACTCGGAATCCAGACTGCTTACAAATGGTCGAATCAGTGCCTCAACGATGTTTTTTGCGTTTTGTTCAGCGAGTTCAAATATTGCGGTTTCGTTATTGCTCTCACGAGTAACATCATCTATGCATTTCTTATATGCTTCCTCAGATACTGTTTCCGTGTTTGCATCATCATTTACAAAAATATAGTCCATTGATTCGATGTCAACGGTAATATCTGAAATTTTGATTTTCGGTAGCTTCACTGAAATAATTTTTGCATCTTCATCGACGGAAATGACGACTTGCTCAAAGTCAATACCGGCTTTTACCGTCGCATTATACGATACATAGTAGTCGATCTCTTGAGGATCATCCGGATTCGTTACTTTTGCAACCCCGTTGTATATTGCTTCAAAAGTTGACAAATCACTCACATTCAAGATTTTTTCAAGTGTTGATGTGGTGATAATCGATGGTTCAGATTTTTTTACTCCTTTTGGCAGCAAAACGACCAATATACCAACAAGAATCAAGGCTAAGGCCCCCGCAGCGACTGCAATCACAATCTTTTTATTGATGGTCTTTTTAGAACCCACATTCTCCATATATCTTCCTCCCAGTTTTATATATCTTTCGGGATATGCACCTCTAATGTACTGATAATTTGTCTGAGTAATCTCACAGGTCAAGAATTTCTTTCTTTTTTGCGTCAAATTCTTCCTGGGACAAAATGCCCTCATCCACAAGCTGTTTTAGTTTGCGGAGTGTTTCAATTTTTTCGTCATAGGAGATCAATGCGGTCTCCGCTTCTTTCTTTGGCTTTTCGTTCTTTACTTTGTTCAGCAAAGAAGCCGCGCCGGAAGATGCCTTTTTCCAGCCGTCCTGAATGCCGCCTTTCGCTGCATTGGCAAGCCGGGAGAGTTTACCGGGCTGAGTGGTTTCAGGCTCTCCCTCGTCGATGTTTTCAAGCGTCTCAATATCCGCGGCCATTTCTTCTTCTGAATAATTAAAACAGGCCTTATCCAGCGCAGTATTGAGGCGGTTTGCCATCGGCATCATAGACGCATAATTCAGGCTGCCGGAAATAACACCACCCACGATGGGGACAGCTTTGGAAATACCTTGGGCAACTGTCGTCTTCGTCACTTTCACTCCAATTGCCTTACCAATCTGCTTAATAATCGGATACCAAAATGTTTTTGTCAAAGCTTTCTGCGGCAGCTTTTTAAGGGTTGTCTTTGCGATCTGCGTAGAAAGAACCCGCACACCCGATACGGCTCCGGAAACGCCAAACATTACACCGCAATACAGAAGCAGCTGATTCCTTACGCGCTCATCGTCGAGTTGATCTTCAGACCACAGGTCAGACGCGCCATACAGGTAAGATAGCTCTTGAGCCAGCCTTAGAGCCATACCAAAAAACTGTGCAACATCAGCCGGGATCGTTGCCGCCATCGCAAATCCACCGGGGATACCGGCAACGAAAGATGCTACGGAAGACTGGCTTGTACGAAGAAAGATCAGTTTGGTGGCAGCTTTTTCAATACGCTCCTGTGAAATTCCCGCACCGACCGGCCCTATGTCGATAATGGTTTGCAAGTTAACACCCTCATTTGCAAAGA
>JALFGI010000340.1 GCA_022777455.1 Clostridiales bacterium
GTGGTACCATTCAACCGAACACTTTTGACCCGGAACAAAAGCGGGAGGCTGAGAGCCTCCCCTACAATGGGTACGAATTGCATGCCATTCAACCAAGCGCGCGGTTCCGTTACGTTGCGGGCGGCTGGTAGCCGCCCCTACGATGGCATCCCTACAAATTACAATTTAACGAGCCGCTGGGTGAAACCGGAGAGTACGAAAACATTCATATGGAAAACCGGTGAAAACCCCGGTTTTTTTCATGCTCCGGGAAGATTGGCGGGATAATATCCGAATTGTCCATCATAAGAGCGAAAAATGGCGAGTTGACAAACAATATACACCATGATAAAATAATACAAAATGTCGGAGACAAGCTGGGGAAACTTGGGCAAGTTGCCGACAAATTTGAAGGAGGAAACAAATATGAAGAAGATTATGTCCCTGCTGCTGTGCGCTATTCTGGTGTGCAGCATGGCTGTTGCCGCATCCGCAGAATATCCCGAGAAGGATATCCTGGCCATCAACCCCTGGGGCGCCGGCGGCGGCACCGACAACTGCCTGCGCGCGTTCTGCAAGGCCCTGGAGAAGCAGCTGGGCGTTGCCATCACCGTTGACAACCAGACCGGCGCCGGCGGCGTCATCGGCCACGAGGCCATTGCCGATGCCGAGCCCGACGGCTACACCTTCGGCACCATCACCTGGGAGCTGGCTTCCTACCTGCCTCTGGACATGTCCGAGTACACCTGGGAAGATTACGATCCCCTGTGCCGTGTGAACACCGACGCTGCTACCGTTACCGTCAACGCCAAGTGGGCTGCTGACAACGGCATCACCGATATCGCTACCTTCATCGAATTCTGCAAGGCACATCCCGGCGAAGTCATGATGGGTGGTTCCTCCTCCGGTTCCGTGTGGCACGTGGCCGGCGGCTACCTGATGAACGCTGCTGAAATCGACATCAAGATGATCGCTTACTCCGACGGCGCCGCCGCTGCCGTTAAGGCTGCTGCCCAGCAGGAGATCCAGGGCGTTACCGTTTCCCTGGCCGAGGCCCGCTCCTTCATCGAGTCCGGCGACCTGGTCTGCCTGGGCATCATGGATGCCGAGCGCAACAGCCTGATGCCCGACGTTCCCACCTGCGCCGAGCAGGGCTACGACATCTTCTACGCCACTCAGCGTGGTATGGCTCTGCCCAAGGGCTGCTCCGACGAGGTCCGTGAGAAGATGCAGGCTGCCTGCGCCGCTGCCATCGAGGATCCCGAGTTCATCGAGACCATGGCTTCTTTGGGCCAGGCCATCTCCTTCATGAACGCTGAGGAGTACGCCGAGTACCTGGAGCAGGCTGCCATCGATGTGCCCGCCGCTATGGTCACTGTCGGCCTGATTGAAGAATAATCCATAGGGAGCTTCCCGTCACTGCTTGAAAGGGGCAGGCAGCAATGCCTGCCCCTTTTCCAATAACCTAAGGATGTGAGACTGATGAAAAAAACGCAAACCAAGGCATTTTCCAATCTGGTCGTCTCCCTTCTGCTCATCGCCCTGGAGGTGTTTGCCTGGGTGCAGACCGGTAATATCAAAACGGCCAAAAATGCGGCGGTTCAGCCGTCCACCTTCCCCCGGATCATGATCATCGGCATGACGGTGTTCACCGTAATCCTGCTGGTTCAGTCCGTGATCAAGCTGCTGAAGATGGAGCAGACGGATCCTCTGGCCCAGAAGGCCCCCAGCATGAACTTCGTCAAGGACAAGGGCGTTCTGGCTGCCCTGTTTCTCATCGCGCTGTGCGTGCTGTATGTCTGGGGCTTCAGAACCCTGGGTTATGTTCTGGTGAGCATGATTCTGTCCGGCATCGTGATGTGGCTCATCGGCGTGCGCAAGCCCGTGCAGCTGGTGCTGATTGCCGTGCTGGTTCCGTTGGGCATGTGGCTGGTGTTCTACAAGCTGCTACAGGTCAATATCCCCATGGGTGTGCTGCAATTTTTGCGCGACCTGGTGGACAAGTTCTAAGGGAGGAGGAAATTTATGGATTGGTCATTGCTTTTCAGTAGTTATGGTGATGTGTTCGGCAGCCTTCAGGTCATTATCATGACCTTCATCGGCGCCGCCGGCGGCGTGCTGCTGGGCGCTATCCCCGGCATGACGGCCACCATGGGAGTAGCCCTGCTGATTCCCTTCTCCTTCGGTATGGATCTGATCCCCTCCGTGGGTCTGCTGCTGGGTATCTACTGCGGCGGCATGTACGGCGGCTCCATTTCCGCCATCCTGATCCACGCCCCCGGCACCCCTGCCGCGGCTGCCACCTTGCTGGACGGCTATCCCATGGCGAAGAAAGGCGAGGCCGGCAAGGCTCTGTCCGTCGCCATGTTTGCCTCCTTCTGCGGCGGTGTCATCGGCGCGCTGATCATGACGTTCCTGTCCCCCCTGGTTGCCAAGATGGCAATGAAGTTCACCTCCGCCGAGATGCTGATGCTGGCTGTGTTCGGCCTGTCCGTCATCATCTCCATTTCCGGCAAGTCCATTGCCAAGGGCCTGATCTCCGCCTTCTTCGGTATGCTGCTGTGCACCATCGGCGTGGATCCCACCTACAGCCGCCAGCGCTTCACCTTCGGCGTTAAGAGCCTGAAGGGCGGCCTGAGCTTCATCCCCGTGCTCATCGGCCTGTTCGCCATCGCAGAAGTCATCGCCGGCGTGGAGCGGATCATTGCCGGCCGGGAGAGCGCCCAGGAGAAATCCACCGAGAAGATCACCCGGGTTCTGCCCGACGGGAAGACCATGCGTCAAATTGCCCCCAACATCCTCTCTGGCGGCATCATTGGCACCTTCATCGGCGCCATCCCCGGTGCCGGCGGCGACATCGCCGTGTTTGTGTCTTATGCCTTCAATAAGGGCATCAGCCGTCATCCCGAGAAGTGGGGCACCGGCATTGCCAACGGCGTTGCTTCCACCGAGTCCGCCAACAACGGCTGCTCCGGCGGCGCCATGATCCCCCTGCTGTCCCTGGGCGTGCCCGGTGACTCCGTCACCGCCATTTTGCTGGGCGCCTTCATCATGAAGGGCATCACCCCCGGCCCCATGATGTACGTCAGCGAGCTGCCCACGGTATACAAGGTCTTTGCCGCTCTGATGCTGGCCAACCTCTGCATGCTCATCGTCGGCTGCCTGGGCGTTCGGATCTTTGCCAAGATTGTGTCCATTGAGAAGAAGATTCTGTACCCCATCATCCTGATCATCTCCTTGCTGGGTGCGTTCTCCATCAATAAGAACGTGTTCGACGTGGGCGTGTGCGTGGTGTTCGGTGTCATCGGCTGGCTGATGAACAAGTACGAATTCCCCCTGTCTCCCATCCTGCTGGCCCTGATCCTGGGACCCATGTGCGAGCAGAACTTCGTGCGGTTCATGGACCTGAACGGCGGCAATTTCGGCGCCATCATCCACTATCCCATCGCCATCGGCTTCTTCGTGGTGGCTGTGGCCGTTGTCATCATCTCCCTGCTGAACCAGCGGAAGATCAACAAGGCCGAAGCGTCCAACGCCGCCGCAGGCATGGAATAATCCGCTTCTCCAAAATCTCCCGGACCCGTTCCGGGAGATTTTTTGCCGTCGGGAAAATGCACCAGAGATAGAAGTAGGGGAGGCGTTCGCCTCCCGTTTCTGTTGCGGAATTGGGACGGGAACCCGTCCCAACACGTCTGGACGAATTGCATACCATTCAACCAAACACGCAGTTATCGAACAAAGGCGGGAGGCTGCGAGCCTCCACAGTGAAGCGCGGCAGATTTTTGGTTGACGGATTGGAAAACAAAAGATATGATAGAGTCAAAGGAGGAATTCATATGGACATTCTGTTTGTGGAATACCCGCCCTGCTCCACCTGCCAGAAGGCGAAAAAATGGCTGGACGAGCGCGGCATTTCTTACACCGACCGGCACATCAAGCTGGAAAACCCCACCCGGGAGGAGCTGCAGACCTGGCACCAGGAAAGCGGCCTGCCCCTGAAGCGTTTCTTCAATACCAGCGGCATGCGTTACAAGGAGTTGGGCCTGAAGGACAGGCTTCCCACCATGACCGAGCAGGAGCAGTACGAGTTGCTCTCCTCCGACGGCATGCTGGTGAAGCGCCCCCTGCTTCTGGGGCCGGGCTTCGTGCTGACGGGCTTCCGGGAGGCAGAGTGGGTACAGGCCCTGGAAGAAGCGGGCTGCCTTCCGGCTCAGGACTGATCTTTTGAAATGGTGCCGATCGGATTAACGCAGCAAGTAGGCAAATTGGTGTTTGTAGAGCAGCCATCGTAGGGGCGGCTACCAGCCGCCCGCGCAGTACAAGCCAAAAATGATGAACCGGGTTGGGCGAATTCCCGCAGCACCACGATAAAACTGTAGGGGAGGCTCGCAGCCTCCCGCGCGGTACAAACCTGCAATAACGAATCAGCTTGGGCGAATTCGTACTGTGTCGGACGTGGTACCATTCAACCGAAC
>JALFGI010000344.1 GCA_022777455.1 Clostridiales bacterium
GTGGTACCATTCAACCGAACACTTTTGACCCGGAACAAAAGCGGGAGGCTGAGAGCCTCCCCTACAATGGGTACGAATTGCATGCCATTCAACCAAGCGCGCGGTTCCGTTACGTTGCGGGCGGCTGGTAGCCGCCCCTACAATGGCATCCCTACAAATTACAATTTATATGGCTACTGCGTCAAATCGAAAGGCATGGGATGCTGCGGCATGATTATTAGCATATGCTAACTAAATACCGGGGAAATACAACAAAAATGCCGAAAAAAAGCTTGGGAAATACTGGACATTTGTGTGGAGTGTATGATATAATCCATGATGTAGTCGTTTGCGTACAAACGAAGAACAAAACGATAAGAAGGTGGTATTTGGTGGATTATACCAAGTATGTGTTAAAGAGCAAGGAAGAGCTGGAAGCGCTGCTTGCGGGGAAGGATAACCTGTTTGTGGTTGCCTGCAACAAGTGCTTCAAGGAATTCGACACCACCCAGGAACCGGAATGTGACGAATTTGTGACCATTGCCCAGGAGCAGGGCAAGCACATCACCGGCACCGTCAAGGTGGATTTCCTCTGCAACAAGGTCCAAACCGAGAAGAAGCTGGCGGGGATCATCCCCGAGGGCACCGAGAATGTGGTGGTCGTCTCCTGCGGTCTGGGCGTGCAGACCATTGCGGACCTGGAATCCGTCCCCGTATTCACCGCGACCAACTCCCTGAATTACATCGGCCATCATGGCATGGCTCTGACCAAGAAGACCTGCGGCGCCTGCGCCCAGTGCTATCTGAACATCACCGGCGGCATCTGCCCCATTGTGGACTGCACCAAGAGCCTGGTCAACGGCCAGTGCGGCGGCGCCAAGAACGGCAAGTGCGAAATCGACCCCAAGAAGGACTGCGCCTGGGAGAAGATTTATCAGCGCCTGGAAAAGCAGGGCCGCACCAGGGAATTCCTGGATCAGCCCGTCCAGCTGCGGGACTACTCCGTTTGCAATGTGGATGAGATCAAGGCCTATGTAGAGGCAGCCCGTGCCAAGCGGTACGAGGGCTTCTACGGCGGCGTGCACCCCACCGAGAACAAGGAGTACACCGAGCACCTGGCCCTGCAGAAATTCCCCGAGCCCGACACCGTGATTCTTCCCCTGTCCATGCACATCGGCGCCCCGGCTGCCCCCGTGGTTCAGCCCGGCGACTATGTGAAGGTGGGCCAGGTCATCGGTGAGCAGGCCGGCTTCATCAGCGCTCCCGTTCACTCCAGCGTCAGCGGCACCGTTCTGGCGGTGGAGCCCCACACCCATCCCAACAAGGGCCCCGGCGTGCTGAGCGTGGTCATCAAAAACGACGGCAAGAACACCCTCCACGAATCCGTGGTGCCGAATAAGCCCCTGGAAGAGCTGACCCCCGACGAGATCATCGACATCGTCAAGCAGAAGGGCATCGTGGGCATGGGCGGCGCTACCTTCCCCACCTACGTCAAGCTGAAGCCCGGCAAGCCCATCGATGCCGTGCTGATCAACGGCTCCGAGTGCGAGCCCTACCTGACCGCCGACCATCGGGTGATGCTGGAATACGCCGACGACATCGTGTTCGGTCTGCGGGCCATGATGAAGGCCGTCAGCGCGCCCGAGGGCGTGATCCTCATCGAGGACAATAAGCCCGACGCCATCGCCCTGATGGAAGAAAAGGTTGCTCCTTACGACAATATCCGCATCTGCGCCGCCAAGACGCAATACCCCGAGGGCGCTGAGAAGATGCTCATCAAGAAGGTCATGGGCCGTCAGGTGCCCAGCGGCAAGCTGCCCGCGGATGTGGGCTGCGTGGTGAGCAACACCTCCACCGCCAAGGCCATCTCCGACGCCATTCAGAAGGGGATGCCCCTGACCGAGCGTGTGGTGTCCGTCACCGGCGAGTTCATCAGGAATCCCGGCAACTACCTGGTGAAGCTGGGCACCAGCGTCCAGGAGATCATCGACCACTGCGGCGGTGTAACCGGCGATGATGTGGTGCTGAAGATGGGCGGCCCCATGATGGGTGCTCCCATTGGTGATACCAACGTGCCCATCATCAAGGGCTCCAACGGCATCATTGCCATCGCCGCCGACCACACCGAGCCCCAGGAGTGCATCAAGTGCGGCCGTTGCGTGGATGTGTGCCCCATGGAGCTGAAGCCCCTGAAATTCTATAAATACGCCGCGCTGGGCGATGCCGAGAAGCTGCTGGCGGAGAACATTATGGACTGCTTCTCCTGCAAGTGCTGCGAGTACATCTGTTCTTCCAAGATTCCGCTGGTGTCCACCATTGCCTACGGCAAGAGCCTGGTGGCGCCCCTTCTGAAGAAGAAATAAGAGGGAGGAGAAAGACCTATGTTAATGACCAAACTGAAATCCAAGGATGAGATCCTTTCCCTGACCTCCGGCAGCTTCTTTGTCATCAACTGCCATGGCTGCAAGGAAGTGGGCTTCCC
>JALFGI010000044.1 GCA_022777455.1 Clostridiales bacterium
GCTGCAGAATACGCCCCGCAACGGGCGCTTCCTGTACAGCGCCATGACCGCGTTCCCTCCGGAAAAGACCATTGCTTTTTTTGAAGAACACGGCTGTCCACTGAAAACAGAACGGGGTAACCGGGTGTTCCCGGTAACAGATCGCGCTCAGTCCGTGCTGGATTGCCTTCAATCAGAGCTGCGGCGGAGGAAAGTCACCGTCAGGAATGAAGCCGTTACGGAGATCCTGCAGGAAAACGGACGGGTGTCCGGTGTCCGCACCGGGAAAAACAGCTACGAGGCAAGCTGGGTGATTCTTGCCACCGGCGGTGTTTCCTATCCCGCCACCGGCTCTACCGGCGACGGATATGCCTTTGCCAAAGCCCTGGGCCATACCGTTGTCGCCCAGGAGGGCAGCCTGGTGCCCCTAACGGCGGTCGGACCGGACTGCGCCGAAATGCAGGGACTTTCCTTGCGTAACGTGGGCGTGAAGCTCCTGAATGCCAAGGGAAAGGTGCTGTACAAGGATTTTGGAGAGCTCCTTTTTACCCATTTTGGCGTGTCCGGTCCTACGGTGCTCAGCGCCAGCTGCCACCTGAAGGGGGAGGGCTGCCGCCTGGTAATCGATCTGAAGCCTGCTCTGGAGGAAAGCAAGCTGGACGAACGGATCCGGCGGGACTTGGAGCTGTATCAAAACCGAACCATGGAAAACGCCCTCACCGATTTGCTGCCCCGTTCCATGATCCCTGTTGTCCTGCGGCGGCTGGAGATTCCCTTCGACCTGCAGGCCAATTCTCTGACCAAGCAGAAACGCCGGGCCCTGGTGGAACTCCTGAAAGCATTCCCTGTGGAGATAGCAGGCAAACGTCCTGTCAGCGAGGCAATCATCACCTCCGGCGGCGTGAAGGTTTCGGAGATTGATCCCAAAACCATGGAGTCGAAGCTGATTTCCGGGCTGTTTTTCGCCGGGGAAGTGCTGGACTGCGATGCCTATACCGGGGGTTTTAATTTGCAGATCGCTTGGGCAACGGCCCATGCAGCCGGAATATCCGTGCCCCAAAATACATAATCGGTGCTGCTTTTTGACGGTTCAATGATCGTTCACAAAATCAAGGATTGACAAATTTGCAGTCCTGTACTAGAATATTACGGAAATGTTCTACACAGAATATTTGGAGGGACATATAGGATGTACGAGAAACTTGTGAAATACGCCGCCAAGCAGCTGGAGATTGATGCTTCCGAAATCAATCCCGACAGCACTTTTGAAAGTCTGGGCATCGATTCTCTGGACATTGTTGAGATGATCATGGATCTGGAGAGCGAACTGGGCATCGAGCTGGACATGGAGGATCAGAAGATCACCACCTTCCAGGAGCTTGCCGATTTCGTGGAGTCCAAGCTCAACTAAAAAAGAATATTGATCCTTGTTTGAGCTGCCGGCTTATAACAAGGTCGCACTAGTCGGGGAGTTAGCGGTGCCCTGTACCTGCAATCCGCTACAGCAGGGATGAATTCCCACACCCGGTTAGGTGTAATGTACCCGTCCGATCCTTGTAAGAGGTGTTGAGAAGTCGGTCTTGCGCAATGAGATCCCGTGAACCATGTCAGGTGGGGAACCAAGCAGCATTAAGCGGATCTTCTCGTGTGCCGCGGGATTGCCGATTTTGAGCTTTCTGCATGGATACGGGGTGTGTTGCCTGAACAAATGTGGGTGTGCGATCTTGTTATGGGCCGGCATCTTTTCCGGCATTGAAAGGAGAGTAGCAATGGCTGCCTATCAGGCGCTATATCGTAAATATCGTCCGCAGACATTTGACGATGTTTCCGGTCAGATGGCGGTCACACAGACCCTGAAAAATCAGCTGATGACCGGCAAGATGAGCCATGCCTATCTGTTTACCGGCTCCCGGGGCACCGGCAAAACCACCTGTGCCAAGATCCTGGCCAAGGCGGTGAACTGTCTCAACCCGGACAACGGCAACCCCTGTAATTGCTGCAGCGCCTGCAAGGCCATTGATGACGGTACCTGCATGGATGTTCTGGAAATCGATGCCGCCTCCAACAACGGTGTGGATAATATCCGGGACCTGCGGGACGATGCTGTCTACACACCCTCCCAGGTGAAAAAGCGGGTGTACATCATCGACGAGGTACACATGCTCTCTCTTTCCGCCTTCAACGCTCTGCTGAAAATCGTGGAAGAGCCGCCGGAGCATCTGCTTTTTATCCTGGCTACCACGGAGCTGCACAAGGTTCCGGCCACCATCCTTTCCAGATGCCAGCGCTTTTCCTTCCGCAGAATCAGCCAGGAGGACATCGCCGCCCGGCTGCAGTACGTTGCCTATCAGGAAAACATCGATCTGGACGAGTCCGCCGCCAGAGTCATTGCACGTCTTGCCGACGGCGGTATGCGCGACGGTTTGAGCCTTCTGGACCAGTGTGCTTCCGCGACTCCGGGAGAATTGACTGCCGATGCGGTTTATACGTGCCTGGGCATTGCCGGAGAACGAAAATGCGGAGAAATGCTCTCCCACATTGCGGCCCACAATTCTAAAAACGCCCTGATGCTTTTTAACCAGCTTTATACCGAGGGCAAGGATCTGGGTGCCATGCTGGATGAGCTGGCCTGCCTGATCCGGGACATTCTGGTGATCAAAACCGCACCGAATTCCGGCATTACCATGCTCTCCGGGGTTGCCTCCGATCAGGAGGTGCTGGAGCTTTCCAAACAGTTGTCCAGCGGAGAGCTGGTGCGGATGATGCAGCTCATCCAGCAGACCCTTTCTGATTTTGTCAGAAGCGACAGCCGCAGAATGGACGCGGAGCTGTGCATTATGGAGCTGTGCCAGCCGGAGCTGAGCCTGGATGCCAAGTCCCTGAATGCCCGGCTGACCCGATTGGAAGATCAGATCAAGAGCGGCAGGTTTGAGGTATCCAGTATCCGGCTTGCAGAAGTCAATCCTCCCGCTTCCGCCCAGATGGAGGTGCCAGCGGATGAACCGGAAATGTCTGTTCCCCAGGAGCCGGTTCCCGATGACGTTCCTCTTGGATTCTGGCAGGACTTGGTGGCCGCTGTCCGGCAGGAGCTGAAGCCTCCCATTTCCGGCTTTTTTGTCTCCACGGAAAACGCGCCGGTGCGGGGTGTGATGGTAAAGGGCGTGCTGGAGCTGCGGTGCAAAAACTCCTTTACTGCCGAGATGATCGGCAAAAGTGAAACCCTGGAGATCGTCTCCCGCAAGGCTTCCGCCCAGCTTGGACGGCCGGTGAAGGTGATTACCGTGGACCTGACAGCGAAGCCTTCCGGTAATTCCAGAATGGAAAGTCTGCTGAATTTCGGCAGAAATCACAGCGATATTGTAAATATGAAAGAATAAAATTTTGAATAGGAGATTGAATCATGGCTAAGAATGGATTTCGCGGTATGCCCGGCGGCATGAACCAGAGTGCAATGCTGAAGCAGGCACAGAAGATGCAGCAGGAAATGCTTCGTATGCAGCAGGAGCAGGAGAGCAAGACCTTTACCGCCAGCGCCGGCGGCGGAATGGTTTCCGCAACGGTGAACGGCAAGCATGAGCTGGTCAGCCTGACCATCAAACCCGAGGCAGTGGACCCCGAGGATGTGGAAATGCTCCAGGACACCGTGATTGCCGCCGTGAACGAGGCAATGCGCACCGCCGACAACGAGGCCGCCAACAATATGTCCCGGCTCACCGGCGGACTGAACCTGGGCGGTCTGTTCTAAGGAGGCCGTATGCAGTTCTTTCCCGCAGCATTGCAGGACCTGGCAGATCATTTTGCAAGACTTCCCGGCATTGGCGGAAAGACGGCCCAGCGTCTGGCGTTCCATGTCCTGGAGCTCCCGCTGGAGGATGCCCAGGCCTTTGCCGATGCCATTCTGGAGGCAAAGAAATCCGTCCATACCTGCCCCTGCTGCCAGAACATCACAGACCGGGAAATCTGCCCCATCTGCGACGATGATTCCAGGGACAAGGACGTCATCTGCGTGGTAGCCGAGCCGAAGGATGTGATTGCCATGGAGCGTTCCCGGGAATTTCACGGGGTTTATCATGTGCTCCACGGTGTGATTTCTCCGCTGAACCATGTGACCCAGGAGGACATCCGCATCCGGGAGCTTTTGAAGCGTGTAAGCGCCGGAACAGTGCGGGAGGTCATTATGGCCACCAACCCCGATACCGAGGGCGAGGCGACGGCCATGTATATTTCCAGGCTCCTTCGTCCCATGGAAGTCAAGGTGACCCGCCTGGCTTACGGCGTTCCCGTGGGCAGCCAGCTGGAGTATGCGGACGAGGTGACCCTTTCCCGCGCTCTGGAAGGCAGACAGGAAATTTGAAATTTGCGGACGGTGACTGCCGTCCGCTTTTTTGTGCTACATATAAAATTCAGCCGCACCTTTGAAGTGCGGCTGAAAAATTATTCTTCATCAGAGGGAAGCAGAACTTCCTTTGCGATGAAAATGGGACGGTCTTTGGACTGCTCAAAAATGCGTCCCACATATTCTCCGATGATTCCGATGCAGAACAGCTGTACGCTGCCCAGAAGCAGAATCAGCACAATAATTGTTGCATAGCCGGGAACGTCAATTCCCCAAATCAGCTTCTGCAGGACAACCGCAATCAGATACAACGCCGCCGCAACGCCGGTAATACCGCCAAGGCAGGTGGCAAGGCGCAGAGGAGCAGTGGAGAAACCGATGATCCCCTCAATGGCGTAGTTCATCAGCTTCCCGAAATTCCACTTGGTGGAACCAAAGGCACGCTGGCAGGCGGTATAGGGAATGAAATGGGTCTTATAGCCAACCCAGGCAAAAATTCCCTTGGAAAAGCGGTGGTATTCTCCCAGACTCAGAATGCTGTCACGCACGCTTTTGCGGAAGGTGCGGAAATCGCTGGCCTCCGGCTGAAGGGTCACATGGGACATTTTGTTGATAATCTGATAGAAGGATTTTTTGAAGAAGGACAGAACCTTCCCCTCCCGCCGCCGGTCCTGATAGGCAGCCACCACATCGTAATCCGGGTTTTCATCCAGAAATTGAACCATTTCCCGCACAATTTCCGGGCGCTGCTGCAAATCGGCGTCGATCAGGCTGATATATTCGCCGGAGGCATATTGAAGTCCGGCGTACAGTCCGGCTTCCTTGCCGAAGTTCCGGGAGAAGGAAATCACCTTCACCGGGCATTTTCCGGCGGCATGGATTTTTTTTAAGTTGTGCAGCGTGGCGTCGGTGCTGCCGTCATCCACAAAGATGATTTCGTAGGAATAACCGCAGCCTTCAAAGGCTTTCATGGTTTCGCTCTGGAAGAGCTCTACATTTTCTGCTTCATTGTAGCAGGGGACAATTAAAGATAATTTCAATCGATTTCAACTCACATTGTTATTTTGGAATAGGACCATTATATTTCATTTTGCCGATTCGTCAAGAGAATATCAGCTTTTCGGAGATTAAGATTTTTGAAATTCCAACTTTTTCAAAAAATTCTATTGACAAAACCGGTGTATTACAGTAAAATGGCGGAAACGTGAAACACAGCGAAGGGGAGGAGCGGCATTTCCTCCAATGCAGAGAATGTGCGGTTGGTGCAAGCACAGATTGGATAATGCCGCAGGTCGCTCCGGAGTGGATTGTCCGAAAACGGTAGGATGATACGGGTCAGCCCGTTACAGCTTTCAAGTGCCCGGGATACCGGGAATTCAGGTGGTACCGCGGAATTTTTCGCCCTGACTCCAATGGGAGTCAGGGCGTTTTCAGTTGAAAGGAGATTTTTATGGCAAGAGAACTGGAAAAAGTGTACGAGCCTCAGTCCGTGGAGTCGAGAATCTACGACATGTGGCAGCACGGCGGCTATTTCCACGCAGAGCGGGATGAAAGCAAAAAACCCTTTACCATCGTCATGCCCCCTCCCAACGTGACGGGTCAGCTGCACATGGGTCACGCCATGGACGCTACCTTGCAGGACACCCTGATTCGTTTTAAGAGAATGCAGGGCTACAACGCACTGTGGCTTCCCGGTGTTGACCATGCCGGCATTGCCACCCAGATCAAGGTGGAAGAAGAGCTGCGCAAAGAGGGTAAGACCCGCTATGACCTGGGCCGGGAAAAGTTCCTGGAGCGGGTGTGGGATTGGAAGCACAAGTACGGAAACCGGATTGTGGAGCAGCAGAAAAAGCTGGGCGCCAGCTGTGACTGGGACCGTGCCCGGTTTACCATGGACGAAGGCTGCTCCAAGGCCGTTCGGGAAGTGTTCGTCTCCCTGTATGAAAAGGGCCTGATTTACAAGGGCAGCCGGATCATCAACTGGTGCCCCCACTGTGTCACTGCCCTGAGTGATGCCGAGGTGGAATACGTGGATAAGCCCGGTCACCTGTGGCACATTCGTTATCCCCTGGCCGACGGCAGCGGAGAAGTGGTGGTCGCCACCACCCGTCCCGAGACCATGCTGGGCGACAGCGGCGTGTGTGTCAACCCCCACGATGAGCGCTATACCGCCATCGTGGGCAAGAAGGTCATTCTGCCCCTGATGAACAAGGAAATCCCCGTGGTGGCCGACGACTATGCCGAGATGGAATTCGGCACCGGCTGCGTGAAGATGACGCCCGCCCATGACCCCAACGACTTTGAAGTGGGTCTGCGCCACAACCTGGAGGTCATCCGGGTGCTGGACGACAACGGCAAGGTCAACGAACTGGGCGGCAAATATGAAGGACTGGACCGTTACGAAGCCCGCAAGCAGATCGTCAAGGACCTGGAAGAGGGCGGCTACCTGGTCAGAGTGGAGGACTATTCCCACAATGTGGGCACCTGCTACCGCTGCCACAACGATGTGGAGCCCATCATCTCCGCCCAGTGGTTCGTGAAGATGAAGCCACTGGCCGAGGAGGCCATCCGGGTGGTGAAGGAGGGCGAAACCAAGTTCGTCCCCGATCGGTTCAGCAAGACCTATCTGAACTGGATGGAAAATGTCCGCGACTGGTGCATTTCCCGTCAGCTGTGGTGGGGCCATCAGATTCCCGCCTGGACCTGTGCCGAGTGCGGTCACATCACCGTCTCCCGGGAGGATGCCTGCCGGTGCGAAAAGTGCGGCAGCACCAACATTGAGCGGGATCCCGATGTGCTGGATACCTGGTTCTCTTCCGCTCTGTGGCCTTTTGAGACTCTGGGCTGGCCTGAAAAGAACGGGGATTTGGATTATTTCTATCCCACGGATGTGTTGGTCACCGGCTACGACATCATCTTCTTCTGGGTTGCCAGAATGATTTTCTCCGGCTGTGAGCACACCGGCAAGACCCCCTTCCACTCCGTGCTGATCCACGGTCTGGTGCGGGACGACAAGGGCCGCAAGATGAGCAAGTCCCTGGGCAACGGCATTGACCCGCTGGAAATGATCGACAAATAC
>JALFGI010000096.1 GCA_022777455.1 Clostridiales bacterium
GATTTTTGGAATGGAAAGTGAAAACGGGTATGGAACTTCAATATGAAAACATCCGCATACGAAATGCCGTTCTCACAGATGCGGAGCTGTTGGCCAAATGGTGGAATGACGGAAGCGTGATGGCACATGCCGGATTTCCCAAGGGAATCGGAACTACGGCGAAAAAGTTGCCCAGGACATTCGCATGGAGAGCGACAGCACCGTGCGACGCTATCTGATCCTGTTGGATGAGGTGCGGATCGGGGAACTGGTACACCGGCAAATCAATCCGAGAGTCTGCGAGATTGGCATCAAGATTTGCGATGCCACCAAGCAGAATCAGGGCTACGGCAAGATAATTTTGAGTCTGTTCCTCTCCGGATTGTTCGACTGCCTGGGCTATGAGTGGATTCAGCTGGATACGGACCTGGAGAACACCCGGGCTCAGCATGTGTATGAAAGCCTGGGCTTCCAAAAGCTCGCCATCAACCACGATTCCTGGGTTGACCAGCTGGGCAGAGCCCGCTCCTCTGTGGACTACAGCCTTTCCAGAGAAAACTTTCACTCTTATATCGACTGAACATGGAACCGGCATGACCTGTGAGGCTGTGCCGGTTTTTGTTTTTGCAAAGGTGAACCGTATGTGACAGATTCTGTTGACATGGAACGGTTCCGGCAGATATAATATCTCTGTATGATGCAGAATAAGGAGGGTTCGGGATGGTTGAGACACGGTTATTGCATTATTTTCTGACGGTCGCCCGGGAGCGGAATATCACGAATGCCGCAAAGGTTCTGCATATTACGCAACCCACCCTGAGCCGCCAGATGACGCTCCTGGAAGAACAGCTTGGCGTGAAGCTCTTTGTCCGGGACAGCCGACCTCTGGCTTTGACGGATGAGGGATTTTTGCTTCGCCGCAGGGCGGAGGAGATATTGGAGCTGGTGGAAAAAACGGAGGCGGAGGTCTCTGCCCAGGAAGAACAGGTTGAGGGTTCGGTATCCATTGGCTGCGGCGAACTGGCATCGACCAAGCTGCTGATGGAAATGGTGGCGGGGTTTTCTGAGCAATTCCCCAGAGTCACGTTTGATGTGTACACGGCCAATGCGGACCGGATCAAGCACCGCATGGACAACGGTTTGACGGATGTGGGACTGCTGCTGGAGCCGGTGGAAATGGAGCGGTACGAGTTTATTCGGATGCCGGTCAGGGAGCGGTGGGTGGCGATGATGCCCTCCGGTGTTCCCCTTGCCAGGCGGAAATATGTGACTGCACGGGATCTTGATGATATTCCGGTGATCATGCCCAGCCGGCAAAAGGTACATGATGAAGTGGCCAGCTGGTTTGGAGATGATTATGAGAAACTGCGCCTCATCGGAACCAGTAATCTCAGTACCAACGCGGCATTGATGGTCCAAGCCGGCATGGGTTACGCACTTGCGGTTGAAGGGTCGATGCCGTTTTTGGAGCAGTCCAACATTCGCATGATACCGCTCTATCCGGAACTGACAGCCACATCGGTTCTGGCATGGAAACGGGGACAGCCCATTTCTACTGCGGTCAGCCGATTCCTGGAATACATAAAATGCTTTTTGAGCATGGAATGAGAATAGAAAACAAGTATTCGAAAATAGTTGCACATATCAAAATGCCGGTTGAGAAAATCAACCGGCATTTTTCTGACATGTCATGCACTCTGTCGCTGCATCAGCAGCAGGCGTTGCATGCGGCGGGGCGGCGGCAGGCGCAGGGGGCAGGGGAGGCCTTCTTCCTGTGCAGCCAGCCGGGCCGGCGGAATTTGAACGCCGTTTTGGCGCAGAACATGGGGTCACGCAGCTCTGCCGCACCGGTATCCTCTGCCAGAATTCTGGGCATCACGGCTTCATTTCTCATCATGGAAACATTGAAATAATACATATTCGGGCTCCTCTCTTTCCGTTTGGTTCGTGGGTGGTGTTTCTTAACTTTCTGGGGATATTATACTCTGGCCGTTTTGGAATTACTAGACCCATTCTTGCTTATAATTAGGCTTATTTTGATATCGTGGTTTCTAATATCGGGATAAATATTGCGAATAATGATTTAAATTCGACAATATTGATTTAATTTTGGCTATTGTTGACATGTTAAAAATGACGATATTGATATTCTCACTGCGATATGCTATGCTGATATTATCAAGCAGAAAGGAGCATTGCCATGGCATCCAATCATGATTTCCATTCCCCTGAACCCATCTGGCACGAGCAGGTGGAGGAGGTGGATCACCTGCCGGTTTACTTTGCCGCTCCGGGACGGAAATCCGCCTGCACCCAGGGCTGCCAGCACCGCACCGACGGCGTGACGGTTTCGGCCCATTGGCATGAATATGTGGAATTCCTTTGGCTGCGGGAGGGTCATCTGACGGCCATTGTACAGGCGGACATCTACGAGCTGGAGCCGGGGGATCTGCTGGTGATCAACAGCGGTGAATTGCACATGACCAGATTCTTTGGATATCAGGATTACTGCCCATATGTGCTGATTCAGCTGTCCGCACAGTGCCTGGGGGAGTATTTCCCGGGGAAAGAGGGCCTGCGTTTTACCACCTTGATTCGGAACGGGGAGATTGAAAGAAATCCTGCTCTTCTCCGGTCTCTTTCTGCCATGCAGCGGCTGTTCGAGGAAAACGAAGACGGTTATCAGCTCCTGTTCCGGGCCCGGTTCTGCGAATTCCTCCATGCCATGTACAAAGGATACTCCACCACTACTCTGCGCCGGACGGAAAATTCCACCACCCGGGATCTGAACCGGGTGATGGATACCGTGGCATGGGTGCAGGGGCATTTCCGGGAGCAGCTGAGCCTGGAGGATGCGGCAGAGCATTTGAACATTTCCAAGGAATACTTCTGCAGGATCTTCAAAAAATATACCGGCCAGACCTTCCTGGACTATCTGTGCATGATCCGCACCACCAGGTTTTACGAGCAGCTTCAGTCCAGCGACCTGAGCATTCCGGAGCTGATGGAACAAAACGGCCTGACAAATTACAAAACCTTTTTGCGTACCTTCCGCGGCCTCTATGGCACCACGCCTCAGAAAGTGCGCCAGAGCCCTCGATAAACCACAAATACTACAGAAATTATATTTTTCTGCTTGACCATTTCGGCTCTGTATGTCAAAATAGACCCAACTCCATTTTGGAAAGGAAGAATGTGCATGAAGCATTTCTTGATCGTGGTGGACATGCAGAAGGATTTTGTGGACGGGGCGTTGGGGAGCCCGGAGGCGCAGGCCATTGTCCCCAATGTGATGGACAAAATCCTGGGCTTTGAAGGGCAGATTTTTGCCACCCTGGATACCCACGCTGCCAATTATATGGAAACCTCCGAAGGGAAAAAGCTCCCGGTACCCCACTGCATCAAGGGCACTCCCGGCTGGATGCTGGATGACGGTGTGGCTGCCGCGCTGGAGCAGAAGGGGTATACTCCGGTGGAAAAGCTTACATTTGGCTCAGTCATGCTGCCCAGACTTCTGTATCAGGCAGCCGGCGGAGAGCCCTTCACCGCAGAACTGATCGGTCTCTGTACGGATATCTGCGTTGTTTCCAACGCGCTGATGCTGAAGGCGAATTTTCCTGAAATGGAAATCTCTGTGGACAGTACCTGCTGTGCCGGAGTGACACCCGCTACCCACGAGGCAGCTCTTGCAACCATGCGCTGCTGTCAGATCGATGTGAAATAAGGAGAAAACGAATGAGCGGCAAGCCTTTCTCTCTTGGCATTCTGGTGGGCAGATTTCAGACGCTCCATGCCGGACACGAACAGATGATCCGCACTGCCCTGGCACTGTGTGACCGGGTGGGGATTTTTGTCGGCTCCTCTCAGGAGTCCGGCACCGCCAATAATCCCTTCTCCTATCATACCCGGGAGGGTCTGCTCCGGCTGCTCTTTGGGAACTCTGTGGACATTTTTCCTCTGCCGGATATCGGCGTGGGAAACAACGGCACCTGGGGGGAGTATGTCCTGAAGAATATAAATGCGCAGTACCATTGTGCTCCCGATCTTCTGATTTCCGGTAAGGAGGTCCGCCGGGTCAGTTGGTTCGACGGTATCGCCGGCGTGCGCATTTCGGAGCTCTATATCCCCAAAGCCATCGACATTTCCGCCTCTCAGATGCGCTCCTTTCTCTTGGAGGGTGACCGGGAGAGCTGGCAGCGCTACACCAACTGCGCCCTATGGGGACAGTATGATTCCCTGCGGCAGCTGGTTCTGGAATCCAAGGACAACGACATGACTGCTTCAATTTAATCCTCTGAAAGGAAATACATATGAAACTGGAACCCATTGTGCTTTCTCTGCTGGATACGGACCTGTACAAGTTCAATATGGATCAGGTCATTTTCCACAAGCACACCGATTTGAACGGTGAATACCATTTTAAATGCCGCAATGAGAATGTTCGCTTTACCCAGGAGATGCTGGAAGAGATCAATGCTCAGATTGATTTTCTCTGCAAACTGCGGTTTACCAGGGAAGAGCTGGACTATCTGCGTTCCATCCGGTTCATCAAAAATGACTATGTGGAATTTCTGCGTCTGTGGCATCCCATCCGGGAGTATGTGACCACCGATCTGAGTCCGGATGGAAAGCTCTCTGTGGTGGTCAAGGGCCCGCTGTTTTCTGCCATGCAGTTTGAAATCTACCTGTTGGAGATCATCAACGAGGTCTACTTCCGCATGAGCTTTGATTATGAGGTGCTCCGTGCTTCTGCCGCGCAGCGTCTGAACCAGAAGCTGGAGGCCTTCCAAAACGGGATCTACACCTTCAAGTTCGCCGAATTCGGCTGCCGCAGAAGACTCTCCCGGGAATGGGAGGACGTGGTGGTCCGCCGCCTGGTCAACGAGACGGACAACTGCGTGGGTACCTCCAATGTGTACCTGGCGAAGAAATACAACATCAAACCCATCGGTACCTATGCCCATGAGTTTGTCCAGATGTACCAGGGCATTGATTCCATTCCTCTGGCTTATACCAACCACTATGCCATGGCCGACTGGTATGATGAGTACCGGGGCGACAACGGAACCGCTCTCACCGATACCATCACCACGGACCTGTTTCTGCTGGACTTCAACCACTCCATGGTGAACAACTATTCCGGCGTCCGCCATGACAGCGGCGACCCCTATATTTGGGGCGAAAAAATTCTTGCCCACTATGAGAAGTACGGCATTGATACCCGCACTAAGCAGTTGCTGTTCAGCGACAGTCTGGATTTTGACCGTTCGCAGAAGCTGTATGAATATTTCAAGGATCGTGCCAAGGTTTCTTTCGGCATTGGAACCTTCTGCTCCAACGATACATGCGAACCGGCACTGAACATTGTTATCAAGCTGCAGTATGTCAATGGCCGCCCGGTGGCCAAACTCTCCGACACACCTGACAAGGCCATGTGCGATGACGATGATTATCTGGCCTATCTGAAGGGCTCGGTGGAATTCCGCCTGAACCGGGAGAGAAATCGGGAAAATGAAAGATATTGAGTTGTTTCGCAAGGACGCTTTCTGTGTCATCGGCAAGGCGGGCTCCACCAATGACGGGCCGGATTTCGTCCGGCGCCTGTGGCAGGATGCCAACAGCCATTTTGCGGAAGTGGAGCACCTGGCCAAGCGGGACGAAAAGGGAAGCCTGATGGGCGTCTGGGGCATCATGACCAATTTCGGCTTTGAATTTCTGCCCTGGGAGGACGATTTCTCGAAGGGATTATACCTGGCTGGATTGGAAGTGGAAACGGATGCCGTAGCTCCTGAAGGATGGAAAAAATGGATCGTTCCCGGCTTTGAATATTGGAAGGTGAGGGCGGACAGCCCGGATACCTTCCGGGAGATCCTTGCCTACATGCAGGAACGGAAACAGCCCTTGGCAGCGGCGGTGCAGGACTTTACAGACCCTGCCACCGGAGAAAACTATATGCTGTTCCCTGTGGCCTGGAATGATTCCAAACAGGCACTGATTCGTTCGGTGAAGGAGCGCACGGAGCCGGTGGGGGTGTGCACCCACCACTGCGCGTTTTGCTTTCTGGCCCAGTGGTGCGGCGGCTGCCGTTCCGCCTGCAACGTCTGCTCCTATGCCACCCTCAGTCAGGACAATGTGTGCCCCAATGTTCGCTGCGCCCGGGAAAAGCGCCTGCATTCCTGCGCCCAATGCCGGGACTTGATGGACTGCACCCTGGGCTTCTACCACGAGCCTAACGCGGCCACCCCCAAAGGGACGGCTCTGTTCGTCCGCAAGCATGGGCCGGAGGCTTATACCCAGGCACTTTCCAATGCGATTCAGGCCGGCGTCCGCTATGCGGAAGATTTGGATGCCCTGAATGACGCGGAAAAGGTATGCACTCTTTTGGAACAGAATTTGCCCTGATTCAGTAAGTTCTCTCCCGCTTTCCCGCGGGAGAGAACTTTTTAATCAGAAAACAACGGGCGTTATTTTCCGACGGTATAAACGAAATCGGTGGCTTCGTTGTTTATTTTTCTGATTTATTCCAACTTGGGCTATTGATTTTTGTGCAATCTGTGCTAAAATTATTTTTGCGTAAATTGAGGGAGAAAGTACCCGCCTTTGCGATTGCGTCACAGTGCATAGGGGAGTAGGGGCTTCGTGTTTTGGGGAAGGAAAGTGGCTCTGTTGGCAGGTCCCTTTCCTTTCACGGAGGGCCCTCGCGGCATTTCCACCGTGCAATCTGCTGTATTTTTTCCAAAAGCATAGTTGCATTCCTGTATTCTGTGTGCTACAATATGGAAAGATATGGGAAGGGAATTTTGTCGTCCTGACGCACACCCCCGAAAAGTAGAAAGAAAGGAAGAATAAGATGAAACAAACAAGAAAACTGCTCAGCCTGTTGCTGGCGCTGGCCATGGTTTGCGCCTTGGCTGCTACCGCGTTTGCGGCTACTGTTACAATTCCCTCTGACGGCATTCTGAAGGGCCATACCTTCACTGCCTACCAGATTTTTTCCGGCCGTGAAGAAAGAGGCATCCTGTCCGATGTCCAGTGGGGCAGCGGCATTAATTCTGATAATTTCCTCGCAGCCCTGAAGGCCGATTCCACGTATGGCAACCTGTTTACCAACTGTACTGAGGCGGCTGCTGTGGCAGATGTTCTGAGTGCCAACAACACCAATACCGCCCTTGCCAATGCAGTTGCCAAGTTGGCCTATGCCAATAAGACTGACACCGGTACCGCACTGACCTCCGGTGAAAACACGCTGGCCGATGGCTACTATCTGATTGTGGATACCACCGCCAATGTTGGAGAGGGTGGTGCTTACAACGCGTCCTTGCTGCAAGTTGTCGGCAACATCAACATCACCGTCAAGACTGACGCTCCTACTGTTGAGAAGAAGGTTCAGGAAGGCGGCGCTGATAAGGATGCGGCAGACTACAATATCGGCGATGCCGTTCCCTTCCGCCTGATCGGCTCCGTGCCCGATATGAGCCGCTACGACACCTATAAGTACATCTTCCATGATACCCTGTCCACTGGACTGACCCTGAATGCGGGTTCTATTAAAGTCTATGTAGCCGACGACAAGGCAGGAACTAACAAGAGTGATATCACTTCGAGTTGGACTGTAGGAACTGGTGCGAACGGTGAGACATTCACTGTCTCCTGTAATAACATTAAGGCTATCAATAGCGTTTCTCAGGGCAAGTACATCATTGTGGAATACACTGCCACCCTGAATCAGAACGCTGTGATTGGCCTGCCTGGCAACAGCAACAAGGTCTATCTGGAGTACTCCAACAAGCCCGACCAGTCCGGTTCCGGCGACACTGATAACACCGGCAAGACTCCTGAAGATGAGGTTCTCGTCTTTACCTACGAGTTGGATACTACTAAGGTGGATGGGAAAAACCCCGATACCAAGCTTAGGGGTGCCAAGTTTGTACTGCTGAATTCCGATGGAAACAAGGTGGCAAAAATTACCAACGGAAAGTTTGATGGATGGCAGAATCTTCCTTCTGCAGGTGCTGATGGAAAAATCGCTGCGGAATCCTGGCCTACCGATTCGGTCCTTACCTCCAATGAAAACGGCTTGTTCACTGTGACCGGTCTGGATGCCGGTACTTATAAGCTCAGAGAAATTGTGGCCCCTGCTGGCTATAACCTGCTGAAGAAAGATATCGTTGTGGTTATCACTGCGACCATTGGCGCGAATGCTGACGGCAAGACCACTTTGACTAATCTGGCAGTCACCGCTGATGGCACTGCAGGCACTGGCAATGTCAATTCCGGCATTGTTGACATCACCGTGGCAAACAACAAGGGCGCAACCCTGCCTGAGACCGGTGGCATTGGTACCACCATCTTCTACACCGTTGGCGGCATCCTGGTGCTGGTGGCTGTGGTCCTGCTGGTCACCAAGAAGCGCATGAACGGCACCGAGGTGTAATTTCGCGCCAATCGTTTTCTTCATCCCTTCATAACCCACCCCCGGGGCCCTGTCCCCGGGGAATGAGAAAATACTCCGCCATTGCACCCCCAGGGCCCGTAATGGCGGATTTGATTTTTTTGCGCTGATCGGTTTTCATCAGCTGCTCGCTAAATTGTAATTTGGCGTACCGGAACGCGCCCCTTGGCTCCCCCTATGGGGAGCTGGCTGCCCCCGTAAGGGGCAGACTGAGAGGGTGATACCGGTGTTAAGGCTGCTGTTGCTTTCTCCGCGGTACCCTCTCAGTCAGCCTGTTCGGCTGACAGCTCTCCCAAAGGGAGAGCCAAGGGGTGCTGCAGTATCTGCCCGCAAAATTACAATTTGTCGGGCTGGATCACCGCCCAGCCACTGTAGGGGCGGCTCGCAGCCGCCCGCAACGTGACGAAAGTGAGTGTTCCGTTGAATGGTATCGTGTCTGACATCGTACGAATTCGCCCAACCCGGTTTATTTTTGCGGATTATACTGCGCGGGAGGCTACGAGCCTCCCCTACACTGGCTGGGCGGTTGTTGTAGTCTGGCAGGCAAAAACGTTACCGGGCACCACCCAGGAGTCCTGGATGATGCACAAGCCCGGTGCGCATTGGGGTAGCGAGCTGCGCTTCAAATATCAATTTGCCCAATTATGTAACGGTTGTGGGGTTCGAATCCCTCGCTACAGCAAAAAAATATCAGACACCCGGATGGGTATCCGGTGCTTTCGGCGGAGGATGAGGGATTCAATTTCATCAAGGAAGCCACCAGTTTTTGAACTGGCGGCAGCAGCACCCCAAAAGGGTTGTTTTTCATTTTCGCAGAGGATGCGGGATTCGATTTCATTATGGAGTTGCCGCCGTCCAGCCGGCGGCAAGCAACAGTCCACCGGACTGTTGCATTAAAATAGGTTCGAATCCCTCACAACTGAAAAAAATATCAGATACCCGGGTGGGTATCTGATGCTTTCGGCGGAGGATGAGGGATTCGATATGATTATGGAGTTGCCGCCGTCCAGCCGGCGGCAAGCAGATGTCCACCGGACATCTGCATTAAAATGGGTTCGAATCCCTCACAACTGAAAAAATATCAGATACCCGGATGGGTATCTGATATTTTTGGCAGAGGATGAGGGATTCGAACCCCCGCAAACGGAGTCAGAGTCCGGTGTGCTACCGTTACACAAATCCTCTATGGTTACCGTTAATATTATATCCATTTTTTCGGGATTGTCAAGCCCTGAAATGGAATCCTGACAAATTTTGCGTTGGGTGGAATCTGATCATGTTGGACGAATCCACAAACAATTCATCCCACCGGAAAAAATTATACAACGTGTTTCGTAGGGCGGGGGCTTGACCCCGCCCTACGAAATGGCGCTTTATATTCCAATTTGATAAACGGCAGGGAAGGGCAAGGAAAAATTACTGCCCGTCACTCTGGGTCAGGTACCGGTGAATCTCTCCGGCGATCACCCGGTTGCCGTAGCTGTTGGGGTGCACGCCGTCCATGAAGTATTCCCCGTGGCCTTCTGTCAGGGCGTACAGATCGATGCATTCTACCCCATTCTCCCCGGCACAGTTCTTCACGATGGGCACAATCTCGTCCCGGATGGTCTCATTCAGGATATCAAAGGCCACCACGTCGCTGCCGTCGGCGGGGCAGGCGAAGGGAGGGCACATCAGAATCAGCCGCTTCACGCCGGGGGCGCTCTTGATCTCCTTCACCCGCTGGTCCAGCTGGGCTTCGTACCGCTCCCGGTTCCAGTTGTAGGGCTTGGAATCGTTGGTGCCCAGCATGAGAACTACGATTTCCGGATTCAATGCCAGGGCTGCTTCCGGGTATCCCTGCAATGCCTTGTCTGTCATGTTCCAGTAGGGGCAGTCCCCCTCGTTTTGCAGGGTTGCCCCGGAGATGCCGTAGTTCAGCACCTGGTAGGCACCGCCCAGCAGCTTTTCCAGCTTCGCCTCCCAGCTGTCGCTGGTTCTGGTTTTCACCACACCGGCGCCGAAGGTGATGCTGTCACCCAGGGCCACGATGATGGGCGCGTCGCCGTGGGGCTTTTCCTTGCAGGGATTGTTCAGCTCCCGCAGCTTGGCAGCGGTATAGGCTGCCGCCGTCAGTGCAACGGGGACGCCGACCTTCAGAATTGTTTTGATCAGGCTCATAATCGGCCTCCTTTTTCTGTTTGCCATCAGTATACCCGATTTTTCTCCCGATTGCAAGGGCTGAAACCCTCGGAATACGCCCCGGCAGGGAAGCCTGGTCCATCCTTCGGTGCTAAAAACTGCAATAGGCGGCAAACGCGATCCCGTCAGTTTGCGCGCAGCCCATGCGCAATGTGAATTTTGAATGGCGAAAGCCTGCATTATTCTTATTGCACAAAAAGCAGGGGAGATATATGGCGGAAAATGAAAAATCCAATAATTCATATTGCAAATCCAGGGCCAATATGGTATACTGTGCTGTGTTTATTAACAAACTGTGAAGGAGTGTCCGCTGTGAAAAAGAAACTTTCTCTCGCATCCCAGATTTTCATTGCACTGGTGCTGGCCATCATTGCCGGTATCCTGCTTGGCAGCCACGCCGGCTTCGCTAAGACTTACATCAAGCCTTTCGGTACCATTTTCCTGAACCTGATCAAGTTCTGTGTTGTGCCCCTGGTGCTGTTCTCCATCATGAGCGGCATCCTGTCCATGAACGACGTGAAGAAGGTTGGCTCCGCCGGCCTGAAAACCGTTGTTTATTACCTGCTCACCACCGCCGGTGCCATCACCATCGGTCTGCTGGTTGGTTCCGCTTTCAAGGGTGCTTTCCCCGTGCTGGGCACCACCGACCTGAGCTATGAGGCTTCCGCCTCCGCTTCCTTCATGGATACGCTGGTTGGAATCTTCCCCTCCAACTTCATTGCCCCCATGTCCAGCGCCAATATGCTGCAGCTGATCGTGATGGCCCTGTTTATGGGCTTCGCCATCCTGCTGCTTGGCCAGCAGGCTTCCATGGTCAAGACCGCTGTGGAGCAGCTGAACCAGGTGTTCATGAAGTGCATCGATATGGTGCTGAAGCTCTCTCCCATCGGCGTGTTCTGCCTGCTGTGCCCGGTGGTTGCTGAAAACGGCGCTTCCATCATCGGCAGCCTGGCCATGGTTCTGCTGGCAGCTTACATTGCCTACATTCTGCATATGGTAATCGTGTACTCCCTTACCGTCCGCACCCTGGGCGGCATGAGCCCCATCAAGTTCTTCAAGGGCATGATGCCTGCCATGGTATTCGCCTTCTCCTCCGCCTCCTCCGTGGGCACTCTGCCCATCAACCTGGAGTGCAGCCGCAAGCTGGGCGCTTCCGATGAAATCAGCTCCTTCGTTCTGCCCCTGGGTGCCACGATCAACATGGACGGCACCGCCATCTATCAGGGTGTTTGCGCCATCTTCATCGCCGCCTGTTATGGCATCCAGCTGACCTTCCCCCAGATGCTTACCGTGGTGCTCACCGCCACCCTGGCTTCCATCGGCACCGCCGGTGTCCCCGGCGCGGGCATGGTGATGCTGGCCATGGTGCTCAGCGCTGTGGGTCTGCCTGTGGATGGCATTGCTCTGGTTGCCGGTGTGGACCGGATCTTCGACATGGGCCGTACCGTGGTGAACATCACTGGCGATGCCTCCTGCGCCATCATTGTCTCCAACTCCGAGAAAAGGAGAGCCGAGGCAGCAAGCAAGAAATAATTTCCGCCTTCTTCGGAGCCGCCTGCGGGCGGCTCCTTTTTTCTTGATGTTGCAAAATCAAGAAGAAAATGCTATACTGGCTCAAAGCGCTGAAATAGAGGAGAGGAATGCCTCGATCTATCCTATGAAACCGGAGGACTATTACGGAATCTATCAGCTCTGGCGAAGCTGTTCCGGGATGGGGCTGAACGATCCGGATGATTCCCGGGAAGGAATGGAAGCATTCCTGAAAAGAAATCCCACCACCTGCTTTTCTGCCTGGGAAGACGGCAATAATGTGGGCTCCATTCTCTGCGGCCACGACGGCAGCCGGGGATATCTTTACCACACCGCCGTCCTGCCGGATTACCGTGGCAGAGGAATCGGTACGGAGCTGGTCCAGGCTGCGCTGAAGGGGCTGGAGGAGGCGGGCATCCACAAGGCGGCACTGGTGGCGTTTTCCCGAAATCAGGCGGGAAACGCCTTCTGGGAGCGCCAGGGGTTCTCCGTGCGGGAGGACTTGACATACCGGAACAAAGCCTTGCGGGAAATGAATCGAATCGATACCTGAATCGGCTGCAGGCTGTGATATACTCGAATGAAAACAAAATGGAAGCGCATTATTCTGTTTGGAGGCAATCATCATGTCCGATTATCAATTTGATACCAAGTGCATTCAGTCCGGCTACAAGCCCGGCAATTCCGAACCCCGCACACTGCCCATTTACCAGAGCACCACCTACAAGTACGACGATGCCGATGCCCTGGGGCAGCTGTTCGACCTGAAGGCCGAGGGACATATGTATTCCCGCATCTCCAATCCCACCCTGGCGGCAGTGGAGGAAAAGCTCTCTGATCTGGAGGGCGGCGTGGGCGCCATGCTGGTTTCCTCCGGCCAGGCGGCGAACCTGCTGGCGGTGTTCAACATCTGCTCTGCCGGGCAGAACCTGATTGCCATGAACAATATCTATGGCGGCACCATCAATCTGCTGTCGGTCACCATGGCGCGGATGGGAATTGAGGTCCGCTACATCAGCGACAAAATGACCGACGAAGAGGTGGAAGCGCTGTTTGACGAGAACACCCGCCTGGTGTTCGGTGAGACCATCGCGAATCCTGCCCTGACGGTTTTCGATATTTCCAGGTATGCAGCCATTGCCCACCGGCACAATGTGCCCCTGGTGGTGGATAATACCTTTGCCACGCCCCTCCTCTGCCGTCCCTTTGAGCACGGCGCGGACATTGTGACCCATTCCACCAGTAAATACATGGACGGCCATGCCAATGTGCTGGGCGGTGTGGTGATTGACGGCGGCACCTTCGACTGGGAGGCCTCCGGCAAGTTCCCGGAGCTGACCACCCCGGACGAGAGCTACCACGGCGTGGTGTACACCAAGCAGTTTGGCAAAGCCGCCTATGTGACCAAAGCCCGGGTGCAGCTGCTGCGGGACTTCGGCTGTACCATGGCCCCGATCTCTGCTTACCTCCTGAACCTGGGACTGGAATCCATGGCCCTGCGGGTTCGCAAGCACAGCGAGAATGCTCTGGAGGTTGCCAAGTTCCTGGAGACCCAGCCTCAGGTGTTGTGGGTCAACTATCCCAAGCTGCCCTCCAACCCCTACTACGCCCTGGCGGAACAGTATTTGCCGGAAGGCGCTTCCGGCGTGGTTTCCTTCGGTGTGAAGGGGGGCAGGGAAGCGGCCATGAAGCTGATGAACAGCCTGCGCCTGGCCCAGATTGTGGTGCATGTAGCCGATGCCCGCACCTGTGTCCTCCATCCCGCCAGCACCACCCACCGTCAGCTGACGGACCAGCAGCTGGCCGACTCCGGCATTGGTCCGGAATTCATCCGCTTCTCCGTTGGCATTGAGGATGTCCGGGATATTATCGCGGACCTGAAGCAGGCACTGGCCCAAATCAGCTGATATCATGCAAAGGAGGGCTGGATATGCCCATTCGTATTCCCAATAATCTCCCCGCCAGGGGCGTTCTGGAAAGTGAAAACATCTTCGTGATGACCGAGGCACGGGCGGAGTCCCAGCAGATCCGTCCTCTGCGAATCGGTCTGCTGAACCTGATGCCCACCAAAATCACCACGGAGACCCAACTCTCCCGTCTGCTGGGCAATACGCCCCTGCAGGTGGAGCTGTTCCTGATCCAGGTTTCCAGCCATCGGCCCAAGAATACCCCACAGGAGCACATGATCGCCTTCTATCAGACTTTCGATGAAATCAAGGATGAATATTTCGACGGCTTCATCATTACCGGCGCGCCTGTGGAGCAGCTTCCCTTTGAAGAAGTGGAGTATTGGCCGGAGCTCTGCCGAATCATGGAGTGGAGTAAAACCCATGTCCACAGCACCCTGCACATCTGCTGGGGAGCCCAGGCAGCGCTGTACTATCATTTCGGCGTGGAGAAGGTTCCACTGAAGGAAAAACTCTTCGGCGTCTTTCCCCACAAGGTGCTCTATAAAAATCCCATTCTTCTCCGCGGTTTTGACGATGAATTCTGGGTGCCCCATTCCCGACATACCACCGTCCGGTGGGAGGATGTGGCAGCAATCCCTGAGATCAAAATCCTGGCCGGATCGGAGCAGGCGGGGCTCTACGCCATGTCCACCCAGTATGGCCATCAGCTGTTTATCACCGGCCATTCGGAGTACGATGGAGATACCTTGAAGCAGGAATACCTCCGGGACAAAAACGCCGGAAAGCCCATCCATGTACCGGAAAACTATTTCCCCAATGATGACGAAACCCAGCCCCCCATGGTCCGCTGGCGGGGACATGCCAACCTGCTGTTCTCCAACTGGCTGAACTATATCGTCTACCAGACTGTTCCCTATGACGTCATGGCTGTTGGCCGGGGCGAGAGAACGGATTAAAAAATGTTCAGGGATGGAACCCGGGAGAGGGGAAATCTCCTCTTGCGATGCAGCAATTGATCAGTATATAAATAATCCCCCCGACGCAGAATGAACTGCGTCGGGGGGATTCATTCATGGATTGCGCGCTTTGGGAAGCGTTATCCGGTCACAGTCACAATGACGGTGTGTTGGGGATGGGACTGGACATATTCTGTGGTTCTGCTGATTTCTGCGTCAGTCTCTTTGTTGTACTTCACACGCTGCAAAATGATCTGGCAGCCGTCAGATCCTTCCACCAGAGTCTGACCGTTGGTATATCCGTCGGTCGCTTTCTTGTACACATGGGTGGTGCCGTGTGCAATGGAGTAGCCTTCCTTGGTTTCCAGCTTAATATAATAGTCCAGAGGTTCCTCACTGAGCATCTGGATGATCACCTGCTTACCGGTCACCTTTGCCCGAATTTTCACCGCGGTTTTCAGAGAATTATACAGCTTCAGATCTTGCCAATCAGCGCTGACAGTGATCTCTGTGCCCTTCGTGGTGTAGGAGCACGTATGCTCAGCGGTATTTTTTTGGTTAACTGTCAGGTCTGCGGTCATAGCTGCAACGTAGAGGGTGGTTGCAACCTGGTCAGCACCGCCGCCCACCTCTTCCTCAGCGCAGATGTCACCATGGCGGGGAGCGAGCTGGTAACCATTCTTTTCGGTGCGGCTTTCGAAGAATGTGTCGAAGGAGAAGTTGTCTCCGGGTTCCAGAATCAGGCCATCCAACTGCTTGCAAAGGAGCTTCATATTCTGGTTGTAGGCCTCATTGGAGCTGACAGGGGTGCTGTAGGTACTCAGGGTTTCCGTAAAGCTTCCGTTGATATCCAACTTTTCAGGAATGATATATTCCAGCGGAATGGATATTTCCTGGCCGTAACCTGCTGCTTCCAGCTTGCTCCGGGCCTCTGCCAGGTCGAAGGTGTAGCCGCAGGAACCGGGGGTTACATCGCCGGAAACAGGATCCTGCACCGCTTCAACAGCATCCACGTGGAGCTGCTGATAGATTGCATCAATGTCCAGAGGCTCCGGGAAATCAGGTAGGTATTTGTCGGGAACCTGGATGTCAAACTGATTCAAATAATAGCCTTCAAGGACGGCATTGCAAATCCCGTCCACATCAAAACTGCTGCCGGGATTACCGGTTTGAATTACAAGCGTCTGGCAGGAGGCGGTTTTGTCAAAATCGTCTGCATTCAGGGCGGGCATTTCACCCTCAAGGGTATAGCCGGAGGGGATGTATTCCCCTGAGAAACCGTCAACAAAACCGGAGACAGCACTGCGAATGTAATCCGTATTCAGGCTCAGGTAAGGTTCCAGAGAAATGACTTTGGAATTGAACTGAGCATCCCGGAATTCCTTCTGCCGCTGGCTGTCAGAACCGGTTCTGCCGCAGGCGTATGCTTCTTCTACGGCGCCTTCGACTTGCAGCACCGGTCGGGTCTGGGAAGGAGCAAGGACAAGCACACTGCTGCCAAGTTCCACATTCATGATGCCCTCTGTATAATTTGTCCCGATGGCCTCGATAACAGCATTATAGGCCTCTTCTTTGGTCATGCCGCCTACGTTTGTGCCTGCAATGAACACATTGTCCATGATTTTGCCTTCCAGAGGATCGGCATTACCCTGGATCAGAATCACCGCGGCAATTCCTCCAACCAATGCAAGACAAAGACAGAGCAGGCAAATGTTGATTACAACGTGATGACGAATGACGAATTGTGTGAAACGGCCAGGTTCCTTTTCTGGCCGAATAGTCTGGATGCTGTCTTTTATTGGGTTGATTTTGGGATCCATTTCTCGGACAGCGCGCTGCTTTTTTTCTTTTTTGGAGGGCGTAATAGGAACGGATTCTTTTGGGGGCTCGTTGTTTTCTGCTGAGTCGGTCCGGGATTCTGCGGAGATGGTGTTCTTCAGATCCGCAAGAAAGGCATCCAGATCATCCGCACCGGAGTCATCGGCGGAAGTGGGAGCATGAGAACCAAATTCCTTCTCGATTTCATCCAATAAGTCTTTATCAGTCAATGAAAAAACCTCCTAACGTGTCGCTTGCAGTTTCAGGCCATTATATCATGCTGCGAAATGAAATACAACACTTTCTTCTCAGATTACTGGGAAAGTGTAGTGAAACGCTGGATAAACACCTTGCTTTGCTTCAGACTGTCCACTCCGGCAGCAAGCTTCAGCCGGAGTGTGGGTTCCTTGGCGTTGGCCAGGAAAACCACTCTTGTCTTGTAATCCGGGTCGGAGCACAAAGCACCCACGGCTTCAAAATTCAGATTGGCAAGAACGAACAATACGTCGGTGCCTTTCTGCCGAATCCCCTTGATGCCCACCTTCCGGGCCTCCGCACGGAGCAGGGCAATGTCGATGAGATTCAGTACGCCTCTGGGCGGTTCGCCATAACGGTCCACAATCTCATCCAGCAGGTCGTCTGCATCCTCCTGCGTGCGGATGGCAGCCATACGGCGGTACAGATCCATCCGTTCCTCTCCCCGGGACACATAGTCTTTGTCCACATTGGCAGTGACATTGAGGTCCGCGGTGCATTCCGGAGCCTTGGGTGCTTCTCCCCGCTCTTCCAGAACGGCTTCGTCCAGCAGCTTCAGATACATATCATAGCCGACGCTCATCATGTGGCCGGACTGCTCCGCGCCCAGCAGATTGCCGGCGCCCCGGATTTCCAGATCCCGCATGGCGATTTTGAAGCCGGAGCCGAATTCCGCGAAATCCCGAATGGCGGACAATCGTTTTTCCGCGATTTCCGTCAGACTTTTGTCCGGACGGAAGGTGAAGTAGGCATAGGCATGGCGGGTAGAACGTCCCACACGGCCCCGGAGCTGGTGCAGCTGGGAAAGGCCGAAACGGTCTGCATTCTCAATGATCAGGGTGTTGGCATTGGGAATGTCCAGGCCGGTTTCAATGATGGTGGTGCAGACCAGTACTTGGATTTCTCCCTCTGCCATGGCTTGCATCACATCGCCAAGAGCGTCTTCGCCCATTTGTCCATGAGCTACACCCACACTCAGGCCGGGAATCCGACGGCGCAGAGCACCGGCACACTGGTCGATGGTTTCAGTGCGGTTGTGCAGATAGTAAACCTGGCCGCCCCGTTCCACCTCACGTCGGATTGCATCGTCGATGATGGCGGTGTTATATTCCGTAACAAAGGTTTGAACAGGGTAACGGTCAGAGGGCGGTTCCTCAATGGTGGACATATCCCGGATGCCGGAGAGCGCCATGTTCAGGGTACGGGGAATGGGCGTGGCAGACAGTGTCAGCACATCCACACCTTTGGAAATCTCCTTCAGCCGTTCCTTGTGACTGACGCCGAAACGCTGCTCCTCGTCCACAATGAGCAGCCCTAGATCCTTAAATTGAACGCTTTTTTGCAGAAGCTTGTGGGTGCCGATGATCAGGTCTACATTGCCGCTTCGCAAATCCTGCAAAGTTTTGCTCTGCTGTTTGGTGGTCCGGAACCGGCTGAGGACATCGATGTTCACCGGAAAGCCCCGGAACCTGGAAACTGCAGTTTGATAATGCTGCTGGGCCAGTACGGTGGTTGGAACCAGGATGGCGGCCTGCTTGCCATCCATCACGCATTTCATCACTGCCCGAAGGGCAACCTCGGTTTTACCGAAGCCAACGTCACCGCACAGCAGCCGGTCCATGGGAGTAGGCGCTTCCATATCCCGTTTGATATCTGCGATACAGCGCAGCTGGTCGTCGGTTTCCGGATAGGGGAAATTGTCCTCAAATTCTTTCTGCCAGGGAGCATCTGCGGCAAAGGCGTAGCCGGGCTGGCGCTTCCGGGCGGCATAGAGCTGAATCAGCTCGCCGGCCATGTCCTTGGCTGCCTTCCTGGCCTTTGCTTTGGTTTTTTGCCAGGCGTCGGAGCCGATTTTGTTCAGCCTGACATTGGAATCCTCGCCACCGCCGCCGATGTATTTACTCACCAGATCCAACTGGGTGGCAGGGACAAACAGCGTATCGGAACCTTGGTATGCGATTTTGATATAGTCCTTGATGGCCCCGTCCACTTTGATCTGCTCCATGGCCATAAAGCGGCCAATGCCGTAGTTTTCATGAACAACCAGGTCTCCGGGAGTCAGATCCGTAAAGGAATTCAGCTTCTGTCGGTTGGTAGCACCGGTTTTCTTTGCCTTTCGCCGGGGTTCTCCTTTGGTAATCAACTGTCCTTCGGTAAGAACCGCCAGCTTTGACAGCGGGTACTCCATGCCAAAGGGCAAGCTGCCCTCTGCAAGGAGAATCTGACCGGGTTTGGGCAGGGTGGTCAGCGGAATACAGAGGAAGCAGGAAAGCCCCTTTTCCCGAAGCATTTGCTGCAGCAGCTCTGCTCTTCTCCTCGTACCGCACAGTACCAGATTGCCGAATTCCATTTTCTGATAATGAGTCAGATCACTTACAACGGTTTCCATGCTGCCGCCGTAGCCCGGCAGCTGTTTCGCGGTCATGGGTAAAAGCTGCCTGGGGGGGCAGTCGTCGGGATAGGCGCTTCCGCCGAAGGTGTCCAGGTAGGCAACGGTTCTGCCTTTCAGCTGACTGCAAAAGTCCTCCCATTGCAGTGCAAAGTCGCACAGCTCCCCGGCAACCAATCCTGCCTGGAGCATGCTGTCCAGCTGCATTCCCAGCTCATCGGTTCTGGTATGGGCGGCACGATGAATACTGGCATGATCACATAAAATTAAGATAGAATCCTTGGGAATATAATCCAAGGCGGTTGCAAACTGGGGATAAATCAGAGACATATACCGGTCCGAGGCCGGGTTATTCAGACCGTTTTCATATTTTTCCAGGTCCTTTGAAAGCGTGGAGACCAGCAGTTCGTTCACCGTTTTTCTTCTGCGCTGCCGGGAGATGATGCTGTTCAGATCTTTGCACAGACCTTCGATGCCGCCCTGGTGGCAATGGGGAAGGGTTTCACAGACGGGAAGCAAAACACAGGAATCGGTATTCTCTTCCCGACGTTGGGTACCGGGATCAAAGAAGCCCATTGTATCCAGCTCGTCTCCAAAGAATTCCACACGGACAGGTTTTTCGCAGGCAGGGGAGAATACGTCCAGAATGCCGCCCCGAACGGCAAACTGGCCCACACCTTCCACCATGCCGCAGCGGCTGTACCCGGCGGATACCAACTTGGAAATCAGGTCATCGATTTTGTATTCTCTTCCGGTTTCCAGGGTGATCACTGCATGGGAAAGAACAGCAGGGGGGAGCGTTCTCTGGCATGCGGATTCCCAGGACAGAATCTGGATCGGGGTATCACCGCGGCCCAAAGCGTAAAGCTGGCGCAGACGCTTCTGTTCCCAGGCCCGGGATACCACTGCAGCATCATACAATGTCAAATCCCGGCTGGGAAGTACGGGAACCTCGTTGCCTAAAAAGCATTTCAGCTCCTCCTGGAGACGGCGTGCGGCCATTTCATCCTGCACAAGAATGACAATGGGCCGTTGGACTTCCTGGCTGAGACCCGCAATCACATGGGAACGGTTGATTTGTCCGATTCCCGTAACTGCAGCAGATTCTCCCTGGTTCAGGGATTGGACCAGGGCAGCATATTCGGGGATGGTTTTCAGCATGAACAGAACTTGATCCATAATAATGCCTCTCAAAAATGGGATTTCCTGAAAACAGGCTCCACGCAGCAAAGCGGAAAGTGAGAATGATCCCACTTTCCGTCTTTTTCGACTATAGGTTTAGGGGTGACTGCCATTGTACTTGTTGGCTGCTTCCGGAACACCCTGATCAATGATTGTCAGGGCGGCATCTGCGGCGTTTTCCAATGCAAAGCTCAGATCCTTTTCTTCTTTGGCGGAGAAGGTGGAAAGCACCCAGGCTGCCAGGTCATATTCCGGATTGGGCTTGGCACCGACGCCAATCTTCACCCGGGGGAAATCCTGACTTCCAACCTCGGAAATGATGGACTTGATGCCGTTGTGGCCTCCGGCAGAGCCATCCCCGCGGATGCGAAGGCGGCCGGGAGCCAGGGAAATATCATCAAACATGACGATGATCCGTTCCGGCGGGATGCTGAAATATGCGCTGAGCTGAAGCACCGATCGGCCGGACAGGTTCATAAAGGTCTGGGGTTTCAGAAGAAAGAGCTTCCGGCCATTGTAATTCACCTGAGCGTAAAGCCCCTGGAATTTTGCCTTGTCTATCTTACAACCCAGCTTCGCTGCCAGCAGGTCAATGGCCCGGAATCCTGTGTTGTGGCGTGTGCGCTCGTATTCTTTGCCGGGGTTGCCCAAGCCCACAATCAGCCAATTGCTCTGTGTTGAACCAAGCACGGCTTAAAACAGGTCGGCGATGGAGGTACCGCCGTGGATGTGCTCAATGGCACGGGCGAAAACAGGGGCAGCATCCAGGAACTTGATCTTGCAGCTGGGGGTGTTGCCAACCTGAGGGATTGTGTTCAGGAACACAATCTCCTGAATGGGACTGTTTTCAATGCGCTCATAGGCGGGGCCGGACAGCACGCCGTGGGTAGCACAGGCGTAAACAGCCTTGGCACCGCCCACCTCCACCAGAGCCTTGGCAGCGTTGCACAGGGAACCGGCGGTATCCACCATGTCATCGTACAGAATGCAGGTCTTGCCCCGCACATCGCCGATAACGTTCATTACTTCGCATACATTGGCCTTCTGGCGGCGTTTGTCCACGATGGCCAGACTCATATGCACCTTCTGGGCAAAGGTGCGGGCCCGGCTGACGGAGCCCACGTCGGGAGAGACAACCACAAAATCATCGTGGTTAAACTGGTCTTCGGGGAATTTCTTTAAATAGTATTCCACAAAGGAGGGATTGCCCAGCAGATGATCCAAAGGAATATCAAAGAAACCCTGAATCTGGGCAGCATGGAGGTCCATGGTCAGCACACGATCGGCGCCGGAAGCGGTGATCATGTTGGCAACCAGCTTGGCAGAGATGGGATCGCGGCTTTTGGCCTTGCGGTCCTGACGGGCATAACCGAAATAGGGGATAACGGCGGTGATACGGCCGGCAGAGGCACGACGGCAGGCATCAGCCATAACCAGCAGCTCCATCAGATTGTCGTTGACGGGCTTGCAGGTGGACTGAACCAGAAATACGTCGGCACCGCGGACAGTTTCATTCAAAGACACGGATACTTCGCCATCAGCAAAGGTTTTGACCTCTGCCTGACCCATGGGCACAGCCAGAGCCTTGCAGATTGTTTCAGCAAACTGAGGATTGGAATTGCCGCAGAAAATCTTGATGTTATCTCCGTAAGCAGTCATCGAAGAAATACCTCGCTTTTTTCTATTTCTGCCCCCCGCAACACAGAAGGCACTCTACGGGCTCATTATACCACTACTGATCGAGAAAAAGCAATATAAACAGCCAGGAAAATACCGCCGAAAAAACATTTCTTTTCCGGTAGTTCTTCTGTCAAAGCGACGATATCCGATGAAATTTCCCACTGCTGAAAGCAAACAAAGCGAAATTATGTTTGAAATACTACTTGTAGGATGAGACCGGTTGTGTTATAATCATTGGAACGAATTATTAACAGGAGCAAAAGAAATGAACGATACCATTCGGATCCAGGGTGCCAGAGAAAATAACCTGAAAAATGTGAATCTCACCATTCCCAGGGACAAGCTGGTGGTATTTACCGGCTTGAGCGGTTCCGGAAAATCCAGTCTTGCCTTCGATACCATTTATGCCGAGGGCCAGCGCCGCTATGTGGAAAGCCTCAGTTCCTATGCCCGGCAGTTCCTGGGTCAGATGGATAAGCCGGATGTGGATTCTATCGACGGTCTTTCTCCGGCCATTTCCATCGATCAGAAGACCACTTCCAAAAGTCCCCGCTCCACTGTGGGTACCGTAACGGAGATTTACGACTACCTCCGCCTGCTCTGGGCCAGAACCGGCATTCCTCACTGCCCCAAATGCGGCAGGGAGATTCGCCGCCAGACCATCGACCAGATTGTGGACCGGGTGGAGGCCTTGGGGGAAGGAACCCGATTTATTATCCTCTCTCCGGTGATTCGGGGAAAAAAGGGCGAGCACCAGAAAGTATTTGAAGATGCCCGGAAGCAGGGCTTTGCCAGAGTCCGGGTGGATGGCATTCAGTATGATCTGACCGAGGAGATCAAGCCGGAAAAAAACAAGAAGCATACCATCGAGCTGATTGTGGACCGGCTGGTGCTGAAAGAGGGTATCCGCCGCCGCCTCACCGATTCCATCGAAACTGCCTGTACTCACTCCGCAGGACTGGTGACTATCTCCATCCCCGGACAGGAGGAAGAACTAAGCTTTTCTCAGAATTATGCCTGCGAGGATTGCGGCATCAGCATGACAGAACTGGAGCCCCGGATGTTCTCTTTCAATAATCCCGCCGGTGCTTGCCCCAGCTGCACAGGTTTGGGCTTCCAGCTGATTGCGGATGAGGATCTGGTCATTCCGGACAAAGAGAAATCCATTTTTGACGGAGCAATCCAGGCTTCCGGCTGGCAGAATGCCAGAACGGACTCTATTTTCAGAATGTATTTTGAGGCACTGGCCCAGAAGTATCATTTCTCTCTGACAGTTCCGGTGAAAGAACTGTCCCGGGATGTGATGGATGTTATCCTTTACGGTACCAAAGGGGAGAAACTCCGTATGACCTACAACCGGGGAAGCGGAATGGGTGTGCTGGAGCAGCCGTTTGAGGGCATTTTGAACAATATCTCCCGCCGATATCGGGAAACCCAATCCGATGCGGCCCGGAAAGAATTGGAGGAATGCATGGCAACAGCGCCCTGTTCCAGCTGCGGCGGCAATCGGCTTTCGGCCATTGCCCAGGCGGTGACCGTTGGCGGCATCGGCATTATGGATTTCTGCCGCATGAGTATCCGTCAGGAACTGGAGTTTATGCAGAATCTGCATCTGGAGGGGAATATGGCCCTGGTGGCAGAGCAGATTGTGAAGGAAATCAAATCCCGGCTGCAGTTCCTGATGGACGTTGGCCTGGGCTATCTGACCCTGTCCCGCCCGGCGGGCACTCTGTCCGGCGG
>JALFGI010000106.1 GCA_022777455.1 Clostridiales bacterium
TATGGGGGAGCTGGCTGCCCCGTAAGGGGCAGACTGAGAGGGCAGAATGGTTTCATTTCGAATGCTATGTGCTATTATCTTACTGCGGTACCCTCTCAGTCAGCCTGTTCGGCTGCCAGCTCTCCCAAAGGGAGAGCCAAGGGCGCTGCCGCGCCTGCCCGCCAAATTACAATTTTCCGATTTGTATCATCACAGAACACGACAAAAACACCGAAAAGGGGTGGGAAAATGATCTGCAGTGTCCGCACCATGTGCATCAGCGGCATCACGGGGAGTCTCGTCACCGCGGAGGCCTTTATATCCAACGGGCTGCCCGGCTTCGACGTGGTAGGACTTCCCGACGCCGCCGTGAAGGAGGCCCGGGAGCGGGTCCGGGCTGCGGTGAAAAGCAGCAGCATGCGCTTCCCCGTGAGCCACATCACCATCAATCTTGCCCCCGCCAGCCTGAAAAAGACGGGCAGCCATTTCGACCTGCCCATCTTGCTTGCCATCATGGCCGCTGCCGGGGAGATCCGCCGCCCCGGGGAGGACTGCGCTTTTCTGGGTGAGGTTGCCCTGGACGGCACGGTGCGCAGCGTCTCCGGCGTGCTGCCCATGGTGCTGGCCGCCAAGCAGGAGGGCATCCGCACCATCTTCGTTCCCGCCGCCAACGCCCCGGAGGCCACCCTGGCCCGGGGACCGAAAATCATTCCCGTTCACACGGTACGCCAGCTGGCCGACGGGCTGAACGGGCTTGCGCCCCTCCCGGCAGAGCCCGACTGGGTACCCACCCCGGACGGGAGCCAGCCGCTGGATTTCAAGGACGTGCTGGGTCAGGAGAACGTGAAGCGGGCTTTGGAGGTTGCCGCCGCAGGCAGCCACAACGTGCTGCTCATCGGTCCCCCCGGCTCCGGTAAGAGCATGCTCAGCAAACGTCTTCCCTCCATTCTTCCGGACATGACCTGGGAGGAATCCCTGGAAGTGACCCAGATCTATTCCGTTCTGGGTCTGCTCTCCCCCCGGAATCCTCTGGTCAGCCGCCGGCCCTTCCGTTCTCCCCACCACACCGTGTCCAACGCCGGTCTGGTGGGCGGCGGCAGCAACCCCAGGCCGGGGGAAATCTCCATGGCCCACAAGGGCGTGCTGTTCCTGGACGAGCTGCCGGAATTCCGCAAGGACAGCCTGGATCTCATGCGCCAGCCCCTGGAGGACGGAAAGGTAACCATCTCCCGGGTTTCCGGCGCCACCACCTATCCCGCCGAATTCATGATGGTCTGCGCCATGAACCCCTGCAAGTGCGGCTGGTACGGGGACCCCAGCGGACGCTGCCGGTGCAGCGAGGCTTCCGTGGAAGCCTACCAGAGCCGCATTTCCGGCCCCATGCTGGACCGCATCGACATTGTGGTGGAGGTGGCCGCCGTCCAGTACGAGGCACTGCGCACCCGGGCCCAGGCGGAATCCTCCGCAGATGTGAAAGCCCGGGTCAATGGGGCCCGGGATATTCAGAACCGACGTTTCGGCGGCAGCGGCATGTGCAATGCCCGAATGGGCCCCGAGGAGCTGCGATGCCACTGTGCTCTGGACCAGGAGGCGGAGGAGCTGATGAAAGCGGCCTTTGAAACCCTGGGGCTCACCGCCCGCAGCTACGACCGGATCCTCCGGGTGGCCCGCACCGTGGCAGACCTGGACGGAAGCGAGGCAATCCAGGCCCAGCATATTGCCGAGGCCATCCAGTACCGCTCCGTCCGCATCGGCAGCCGGGGCTGAGAACACAAAAACAGCATGGAGGATAATTATGGCGAAAACAGAGCGGAATTACGGTCTCAGCTTACTCAAGGTGCTCATGTGCTTTGAGGTTCTGTGCTGCCATTTTTTAAGCTCCGCCACTACCCCCATCTGGCGGCTTCCCCTGGCCCTGCTGAAAACCAGCGCCGTGCCTGTTTTTATGACGGTGTCCTTTCTGCTGTGCCGAAAAGCAGTGGTCAGCGGGGATACGGAATTGCTGGGCAGACGGGTCAGGCGGCTGCTCTGGCCCCAGATCAGCTGGGCAGTGGCCTACTATCTTCTATGCTTTGTACTGAATCTGCTGGACAGCGGGGAAATTTTGAGCCCCTTCACCCTGGTCTGGCAGCTTCTCACCGGCAGCAATGAGCGACTGAATCCGGCCATGTGGTTTCAGACGGATTTGATTCTTCTCACCGTAATCTTTTCCCTCCTGTTCGCCTGGCTGAAGCCCAAGCTCAGCTATGGAATCATCCTGCTGGTGGCTGCCATCTGCCTGATTCTCCAGTACGGTGGAATGAATTACGCCCTGTTTGAGCCCCTCCAAACAGAGATAAAATACTCCTTGGGCAGAATTGTGGAGGTATGGCCCTTCGCCGCAGCAGCCGTCTGCCTGTTCAGCCCGAAGGTGCTGGAAAATCTGAAAAAGCACTGGGTATGGGGCTGCCTGGGCGGCCTGCTGCTGGGTGCTGTCTCCTTTCTTCTGAAAAAGCCCTGTGGCATCTTCGACAGCTTTGGCTATGCCGGCATCCACATGACCCTGGGCGCGGTGGGAATGGTGACCTTCTGCTACTGCCTCCCCCTGGAGAAGATGGGCAGCAGGGTCGCGTCCTTCATTGAAAAGCTGAGCAGATACACCCTGGGCATTTACTGCAGCCATCTGTTCATTGCCAAAATCTTCGATTTTCTCCAGCGCAAAGCCGGCGTGACGGCAAACGAT
>JALFGI010000127.1 GCA_022777455.1 Clostridiales bacterium
CATGGCTTCCCCCGGGGGTGGTGCTCCGCGCAGCGAATCAAAATCTATCGATTGCCAGTGGCAATCGCACCTTAATTCGTAAAGCTGTCGCCCAAATCGGCACTTCGGAACCGATTTGGGTGACTGATGAGGAACGGCAAAAAGTAAAATATTCCTATGCACTCCGTAAAAATGGTTGAAACCGAAACCTTTATCCGTTTTATTTGGGTGCATTCCCTGTCCTACTGCGTCGCCGTTCCTCATCCGACCCGGCTTACGCCGGGCCACCTTCCCCCCGGGGGAAGGTATTTCGCCGTTCCATTGATGCTTCAAACAACATTCTCACGGCCTGCTTATTAAAGCCGATAGCCTAAATTGTTTATTCCGTGCTTGAATTCTGTTTGCGAATTATTAAAGGCAAAAAACGCCGGCGCTTTTTTGCGCCGGTGTCGGTTATAACAGGTCGTGTCCTTTTTTACAGATTTCGTAGATTTCATCCTGCTTGGCCGCAATGATCGGCTGTATCTTTTTCGCTTGGGACATCACTTTGTGGCGATATACGAAATAGGGGAAAGTCCATCCGAGAAAGCCGGGAACTGCCAGCAAAACGCAAAGCCAGTAAATGGGCGGCTCATGCGTTACGGCAAACATAGAGCCAGCCATGAAGACCGTTCCGATCATCCCCACGATTAAGGACCAGAGGGTGGCAACAGCGCTTTTGGATTGCTCCAGCTTATCAATTTCGTTGGCACAGGCGGCAACGGTCAGGGTAGTGAAGGGGATTTCTCCCACAACTTCAAATACCCGTGCCCAAAGGGGCTTTTGGGCGACTGCCATGGAAATCTGCAAATCCGTGAAGGTAAACAGCAGGAGCAGCACAAGCCCCACCGCGAATACGGTTCTCCTTTCCTTTTTTCCACAGTCCATTCCTCCAATCAGTGCTGCACGTTCTGGCTGGCCGTCAGCTCCATCAGGTTGAAGGGAGGCAGGATGCTGTCGATGAGACGGTACAGTTCATCGTCATAATTCTGCCGCACCTGGCATTCCCGGTCGAAGATCATGGTGGGCTCTTCCGTTTCCGTAACCTCCGGCCAGGCGGGCAGGCTCTCCTGACTGGGAGCACCGGTCCGGGCGAAGCTCATGAAGGCCCCGAAAATCTGGGCTTCCAGCTTTTCCGTCACATCGGGTATGGAGCAAATTTCCACCTTGTCGGTGTTGTGGAAGAAGAAGGGGATATCGGAGCAGTGCCAGGCGATCTTGTGCATCATGGGGAATTCCAGGGTGAAATTGTACAGATAAGTACCTGCTTTTCCTCCCTTGGCGTGGAGGGCCGCCAAAAGCTTGGAGGGCTGGCGCATGGCGCGGTCAATGTTCAGCACATCGGTGGGATTCTTGCCGGGGTAGGCCTTGGCGAAGGCGGCCAGGATGTCTTTGGTATGCTTCCCATAAACCTTGCTGACGATGGCTTCCATTTCCGCCTCAGTGAGGGCAGTCTTGTCAAAGGCGGAGGGAGCAAAGGAAAATTCGCCAAAGACGGAGCCGATCATCAGGGGGATTTCACGGGCATGCTCCCGCATGCCGTGCTGCAGGGGATTGCCCAGGTACCAGTCGTTTACCTGGGGGCCGTTGCCCACGTAACCTCCGGTCATGGCCACGGCGGGCATGACTTTTGTATAGGTCTTTACCAGTTCGGGATAGGGCAGTGTCTCCAGCTTGGATGCGTCGGCTTTTGTCAGCCCCAGCTCGGTGAGCATGGCAGTGACGATCCGCTCGCCGCTGCCCACGCAGGAGGGCAGCATATTGGCGCTGGAGACGCCGCTCATGATCAGGCCCTTATGGAACAGCCCATCGGCTGCGGGAATCTGCATCAGATCCGCCACCTTCATGCCGCCGCCGGACTGACCGAAAATGGTCACATTGTCCGGGTCACCGCCAAAGAGGGCAATGTTGTCGTGGACCCACTGCAGCGCCGCCACCATGTCCGCGTGGCCCGCGTTGCCGGAATTACGGTACTTCTCGCCAAAGGGAGACAGGTCCAGATAGCCCAGGATGTTCAGCCGATGGTTGATGGAGACCACTACCACGTCCCCCTCCATGCACATGTTGTGGCCGTCGTAAGCCACCTGCTCAATGGAAGAACCGGCAAAGTATCCGCCGCCGTGGAGCCACACGATGACGGGCTTCTTCGCAGCCCCGTCCAGAGTCTTGGTCCAGATGTTCAGGTTCTGGCAGTGCTCGTCCATGGGCCAGTAGCGGTGGGGCACCAGCAGCTCCGCGCTGGGGGTGTCCTGCATCATCAGCGGGCACACGAAGCCATAGGAGGTAGCGTCCTTGACCCCCTCCCATTTGGAAGGGACAGGCATCTGGAACCGGTCGGCATGGGCATAGGGAACGCCCTTAAAGATGTATTCGCCGTCGTAGAAATAGCCCTTCAGTTTACCTGAAGTGGTTTGAAGCACCGGCACATCGTCATAACGGAAAGTTTTGGCCATTGTGATATATCCTCCTTAAAATTGATTACAGGCGGCCTTAAAGCTGTTCACCACAAAGATATCTTTTTCCTGAAGGGTGTAAGCAGTTTTCAGGTCAGAAAAATAAACACGCCCCGTCCCCTGCAAGCGGTTCATTGTTATGAAGCAGCGTAAACCGGAACGGCTCCAGGCGGAATCCTTCCATGCTCTCAACCCCTCGGTAGTTTTTTCTCATTATAGCAAAAGGACGCACCGTACGCAAGACAGAAGTGATGATCAGGAACCGGAAAACCGCAACAAAACGGAAACGAGCCACCTGGCGGTTCACTCCGCCAGGTGGCTTCAGACCGTCGAGAAACCCCAGTTTTGTGTCAAGCAAAACTGGGGTTTTGAATCGATTTTGGACAAAAATAGAGGAAATATAAGGATTTGCAAAGGGATGTGGGTATCTTCCCACTTCCTAATTGCGAACTTTTTCAAGT
>JALFGI010000134.1 GCA_022777455.1 Clostridiales bacterium
ACGACATCACCCTGTCCGGGGACAAGCTGAAAAAGTATTTCCCTCGCTCCTATTCCCCCAAACGGATTGAAGAAACCATCTTCAAGCTTCTGGATGCCTGGCTGAAAAAGCGACAGCGTGAAAATAGCCGCTAATACCCCCCATGAACCCTGACAAGTTTTCTTGCCGGGGATTTTTTATGTCCAAAGGAGCATCAGTTTACCCATTGTACATCCGTAAATTTACCTACTCCGCAGAAGATGTGGATTGTAATCTCTGCACCGAGTATACCAGGAAAATCGGCTGCCGTCATGAAGTCTGTCCCTTTCTGGCAGAGCGAATTGAAGCCGGGGTGGTTTCCTATCAGAGTGCTGTCAAAGCCATGATTCCCCGCAGGAGCATTCTTTGGAACCGCTTATCCGCTCTGCTTCAGAACTATCCCGGCTATCTTTGGGCGGACAGCCATCACAAGACCCGGATGGAGCTGTTCAACCACCAGCTGGGCTACAACAAATCCAGAAACACCCCCAGCTACTACGCCGCCATGTTTCTGCTGACTTCCAACCAAGCCCTTTTCAATCGCACCGGAAATTGCTTCTACCGCAGTGGCATTGAGTTTGGTTATGCAACGCTGGGCGGCATGTCCCCGCATAACCAGGCTCTCTATACTGCTGCCAAGGGGCTGCGAAATGCCCGGGGCGTAACCGAAGCGGAACTGGCAGACCCCAGCCAAATCGACGATGCGGCATTTCGTCTCATCATCAACGCCATGCTCATTGCCAAATATGGCACTGATGTATTCAAGCTGAAAGGAGAAACCACCCATGAGCCATGACTACGCCGTGACCGACGGTCACGCCCTGCTTTCCCTCCACCGGTATCTGGAGGATGTTCGCCACATGGTCATTTTCGATGACCTGGTTGAGTACGGACACCACCGGGTTCGGCTCTATCTGCCCGATGCCGCGTTCCAGCTGCTGAAACAGGCGGAGAGCAAGGGCATCGTGAAGATCGTCCACCACGAAGAAATCATCAACGGCCTTTATACCCCGGAGACCAACCGGCAGAAAAAGGGCCACAAGCGCAAGCCCAGATAAATCTATTTTAGGAGGTAACAACATGAACAAAATTGAAAAATTACGGGAAAGTCTCACGACGCTTTTCACTGCCGAGGGAGAGAAATTCTGCTGCACCCCCAATGAAGTCAGACGCCTGCTGATCACCCTGGACTATGGCCGGTTATACCATGCCCTGTGTGATGAAGCGGAACCCGTTTTCACCTATTGTTCCGCCGGGGCTTCCTGCTCAGTTCACCAATACCGGGCATCCAAACTTTTCTACGGCCCTGCCACGCTGATTTGGAGCGACGAGAAAGAACCGATTGAGGACGAGGAGGTATCCACTTCCTACTTCCATGAGCTGTGGCTGCTGGACGATATGACCATTGCGGCCACCTCCTGCTTCCGTATGGTGGATTCGGCCATTGGCTATGTGACGGAATACCGGGAATACAAAGGAGAAGAATGGCCCGCCCACATTGCTCCTGTACACATCCTGGAGCTGTGGCAGCACCTGGTTGACAAGTATCACTCCGACGATGAGGGGGATAGCGACGATGCCCCCATCATCATCTATGAACCCTGAGTAATCCCAAAATCTCATTAGGAATGGAGCGCTGAACGCTTAGAACAAGCTGGAGGAAAACACTATGGCAGTATTTCGTATCGACAAAACCAAAAACTACACCGTGATGGCAAATTACCATCTGCGGGATACATCCCTCTCCCTCAAAGCCAAGGGGCTGCTGTCCCTGATGCTCTCTCTGCCGGAGGGCTGGGACTACACCACCAAGGGGCTTGCCTGCATCTGCAAGGACGGCGTGGACAGCATCTGCTCCACCGTCAAAGAGTTGGAGAATGCCGGATATGTCCAGCGCAGACGGCTCCGCAATGAGCTGGGGCATCTGACGGAGGTAGAGTACACAATCCTGGAAAAGCCGGTTCGTCTGGAATCCTCCGAGAATCCTCCCAAGGCGGGAAAAGCACCTAAACGGGAAAATCCAGTCTTGGAGAGACCAGTTTTGGGCAACCCTGTCTTGGACATTCCTGAACAGGCAATCCCTGAACAGGAAAATCCCGCCCAATTAAATATACAAGAATCAATTACAGAAAAATCAA
>JALFGI010000161.1 GCA_022777455.1 Clostridiales bacterium
GCACCCAATAAGACGCTCCTAATTCTCCAATGCAGAACCCTCTCAGTCAGCCTGTTCGGCTGACAGCTCTCCCAAAGGGAGAGCCGAGGGGTGCTGCCGTATTCGCCCGCCAAATTGTAATATGCCGATACTCCGGGAAACACAAATGCTTTTCGCAAATGTCATATCCAACATCACCAAAAACAAAACAAGGAAAAAGATTTTTGTTGTGTTTTTTGAGGAAAGGAGCTATAATGAAGAAATAAAACCGGTGAGGAGTGACCATATGGCGGACTACGTGATTGAAATGCTGAACATCACCAAGGAGTTCCCCGGAATCAAGGCCAACGACGACGTGACCTTGCAGCTGAAGCGGGGAGAGATCCATGCCCTGCTGGGTGAGAACGGCGCGGGGAAATCCACGCTGATGAGTGTCCTGTTCGGCCTGTACCAGCCGGAATCCGGCGTGATCAAAAAGGATGGCCAGGTGGTGAAAATCAATAACCCCAACGATGCCACTGCCCTGCACATCGGTATGGTGCACCAGCACTTCAAGCTGGTGGAGTGCTTCACGGTGCTGGATAACATCATCCTGGGCGCGGAACCCATGAGCGGCCCTGTGGTGGACCGAAAAACTGCCCGGCAGCGGGTTCTGGAGCTGTCGGAGCGCTATGGCCTGAAGGTTGACCCGGATGCCAAAATTGAGGATATCTCCGTGGGTATGCAGCAGCGGGTGGAGATCCTGAAAATGCTGTACCGGGACAATGATATCCTGATTTTCGATGAGCCCACCGCCGTGCTGACTCCTCAGGAGATTGACGAACTGATGGAAATCATGCGCTCTTTCAAAAAAGAGGGCAAGTCCATCCTGTTCATCACCCACAAGCTGGCGGAGATCAAAGCCGTGGCTGACCGGTGCTCCGTGCTGCGCAAGGGCAGGTACATGGGCACGGTGGAAGTGGCGGATACCTCGGTGGAGGAGATGTCCCGCCTGATGGTGGGCCGGGATGTGGAGCTGGTGACCCACAAGCAGGAGAAGCTCCCCGGCAAGACCATCCTCAAGGTGGAGGGCATGACCGTTCCCTCCCGGGTACACAACAACAACGCCGTGAAGAATGCCAGCCTGGAGGTGCGCCAGGGAGAGGTCGTGTGCCTGGCCGGCATTGAAGGCAATGGCCAGACGGAATTTGTCTACGCGTTGACGGGCCTGGAAAAGATGAGCGCCGGTAAGATCACGCTGAACGGCATGGATATTTCCAGGGCTTCCATCCGCCAGCGAAGCCGCCTGGGTATGTCCCACATTCCCGAGGATCGCCACAAGCACGGCATGGTTCTGGATTACTCCCTGGAAAATAACATGGTGCTCCAGCGCTATTGGGAGCCTGCTTTCCAGCGTCTGGGATTCATTCGGAAAAAGGCCGTCCGGGCGTATTCCGACCGGCTGATCGAGCAGTACGACGTCCGCAGCGGTCAGGGTAGTGTCACCATTGCCCGAAGCATGTCCGGCGGCAACCAGCAGAAGGCCATCGTGGCCCGGGAAATCGACCGGGACCCCCAGCTGCTCATTGCCGTCCAGCCCACCCGCGGCCTGGACGTGGGCGCCATTGAATACATCCATAAGCAGATCATCGCCCAGCGGGATGCCGGGAAAGCGGTGCTGCTGGTTTCCCTGGAACTGGACGAGGTGATGAACCTTTCCGACCGGATCCTTGTGATGTACGAGGGCGAGATCGTGGGCGAGTTCGACCCGAAGACCACCGACGTACAGACCCTGGGCCTGTATATGGCCGGCGCGAAGCGGAACGATTAAGGAGGACGACCGATGCAGAAGAAAAAGAATAGCCCCCGGCTTTCCGGTGCCTCCCAGGGGATCGGCACCCTGCTTGCCTCCCTGGTGTGCATCCTGGCTGGCCTCGTGGTGGGCTTCGTGGTGCTGCTGGTGCTGGGTGGAATCACCATGAGCCAGAACGGCGAGGAATTCAATTTCCTGAATCTTTTGAAAATAACCTGGGAGCAGGGCTTCAAGCCCATCACCCAGGGCGGCTTCTATTCCAAGGCCAATGCCATGGGTATGGCGGTGCGCATGGAAATCCTCCAGGCGGCGCCTCTGATTATGACCGGCCTCTCCGTTGCCTTTGCCTACAAGACGGGCCTGTTCAACATCGGTGCTGCTGGACAGTATACCGTGGGTGCTTTCATGGCTCTGTATTTTGCCATCGTACTGAAAATGCCCTGGTGGGTGTGCCTGATCGCCTCGGCAGTGGGCGGCGCCATCTGGGGCGCAATCCCCGGCATCTTCAAGGCCTTCCTGAACGTCAATGAGGTCATCACTGCCATCATGTTCAACTGGATTGGCCTGTATGCCGTGAATACCCTGATCTACCAGGGCGGCAGCGGCCCCATGTTCAACCTGAAAACCACCAAGACCCATGCACTCAGCGGTACGGCGCCCCAGGCACTGCTGCCCACCTTCAATGTGAATGTAAATGGCAAGGGCTACTTCGGCAAGATGTTCATGCCCTCCATCGGTATTTTCATCGCCATTGCAGTGGCGGTGCTCATTTGGGTCGTCATCAACAAGACCACCTTCGGCTATGAACTGAAGGCCTGCGGCCATAATAAAAATGCCGCCAGATATGCCGGCATCAACGAGAAACGGAACATCGTTCTGTCCATGACCATTGCCGGTGCGCTGGCCGGTTTGGGCGCGGGACTGTTCTATCTCTCCGGCAGCAAGGAGTGGGAGCCCCTGGTCTCCACGGCCCTGCCTGCCACGGGCTTCAATGGCATCTCCGTGGCGCTGCTGGCTTCCTCCAATCCCATCGGCTGTATTTTCTCCGCCGTGTTCATCTCCCACATCACCGTGGGCGGCGGATTCATGACCGCCAAGCTCTTCCCCAGCGAGGTGTCGGACATCATCTCCGGCGTGGTCATTTACCTGTGTGCCTTCAGCCTGCTGTTCAAGGGCAGGATCATGAAGCTCTTTGTCCGCAAACCCAAGACGGAAGGAAAGGGGGATAAAGCGTAATGTGGCTGCTTCTGAAATACACCCTGCTCTATGCTGCGGTTCTGATGCTGGTGGCATTGGGCGGCATGTTCTCTGAGCGCTCCGGCGTGATTAACATCGCCCTGGAGGGCATCATGGTCGTCGGCGGCCTGATGGGCGTTGTGGCCATCAACATCATGAACGCTCTGGGCGCTCCGGTGTTCCTGGGCATCCTGGTGACGATGATCGCTTCCGCGCTGGCGGGCCTGGTCTACTCGTCTCTGCTTGCCTTCTCCGCCATCAACCTGAAAGCCGACCAGACCATCGGCGGCACGGCCCTGAACCTGCTGGCCACGGCTCTGGCTACGGTGATTGCCAAGCGGATCAACGGTTCCGATTCTCCCAAAATCGTCTATTCCACCAATTCCAATGCGGTGTTCAACAGCGCTCACTTTTCCTTTAACCTGGGACCGCTGACGCTGAACTGGTTCCTGCTGGTGACGGTTGCTGCTCTGGCTGCCGCATGGTTCATCCTCTACCGCAGCCGCTTCGGCATGCGGCTGATGTCCTGCGGTGAGCATCCCCAGGCTGCCGACTCCGTGGGCATCAACGTGTACAAGATGCGCTGGGCCGGCGTGCTGATGTCCGGCATTCTGGGCGGCATCGGCGGCATGGCCTACATCGTCCCCGCCGTAGGCGAGTGGAATTTCGAAATGGGCGTTGCCGGCATGGGCTTCCTGGCTCTGGCCGTGATGATCTTCGGCCAGTGGAAGCCTTTGAACATTGCCGGAGCAGCACTGTTCTTTGCGGTGTTCCGGGCCATGGCAAATATCTACGATTCCTTCGGCTTCCTGGCGAGGCTGGGCTGGCCCAAGGAAATCTACAACATGATGCCCTTCGTGGCCTCCATGATCGTGTTGGCCTTCACCTCCAAGAGCTCCCGCGCCCCCAAAGCCGAGGGCATCCCCTACGACAAGGGAAGCAGATAAGTTTCAGCCCGATGGCAGCTGCCATCGGGCTGATTTTATGTAAGGGGAGATTTGCCGCAGTGGAAACAGTGGTATCATCCAAAAATGTGCTTATCGGGCTAACGCAGCAACCGGACAAATTGTAATTTGAAGCGCAGGGCGCTTCACCCCAATACGTGCTCGGCTGGTCTGTTGTCGTTACACTCCTGGGTATAAATTGTGGTATGATTGCCACCGGCAATCATCAGGATTCTGATTCGCTGCGCGGAGCACCACGC
>JALFGI010000174.1 GCA_022777455.1 Clostridiales bacterium
GGATCGGTGACAATATAGGAGGCGAAGTACAGCACTTTCTCCAGAACCTTGGGGCTGATGTCCAGAATCAGGCCCATCCGGGAGGGGATCCCCTTGAAATACCAGATGTGGCTGCAGGGAGCGGCCAGCTCGATGTGGCCCATGCGCTCCCGGCGAACCTTGGCTTTGGTGACCTCCACGCCGCAGCGGTCACAGATTTTACCCTTATACTTGATTTTCTTATATTTACCGCAGTGGCACTCCCAGTCCTTCTGCGGTCCAAAAATCCGCTCGCAGTACAGGCCGTCCCGCTCGGGTTTCAAGGTACGATAGTTGATGGTCTCAGGCTTCTTGACCTCGCCATAGGACCACTGCCGGATCATCTCCGGCGAAGCGATGCCGATCTTAATGGCATCAAAGGTGGCATTTGCCATAAGTGCGCCTCCTTAGTCTTCAAATGTCTCGGTCTCGGCGTCAACCTCTTCCAGCTCGCCGAACACGTCCATAATATCTTCCGGGCCATCCTCATCGATCACGAAGCCGGAATCCAGCACCTCATCGGTGTCGCCGACCACCAGATCACTCCGGTCGTCGCCGCTGTAGACGATCTCATCGTCATCGTCCTCATCCTTCAGCTCGATCTCGTTGCCGTTCTCATCCAGCACGCGGATATCCAGGCACAGAGCCTGCAGTTCCTTCACCAGAACCTTGAAGGACTCGGGAACACCGGGCTTGGGAATGTTGGCGCCCTTGACGATTGCTTCGTAGGTCTTCACACGGCCGGTGACATCGTCGGACTTGACGGTGAGGATCTCCTGCAGGGTGTAGGCAGCGCCGTAAGCCTCCAGGGCCCAGACTTCCATTTCGCCGAAACGCTGGCCGCCGAACTGGGCCTTGCCGCCCAGAGGCTGCTGGGTAACCAGGGCATAGGGACCGGTGGAACGGGCGTGGATCTTATCATCAACCAGATGGTGCAGCTTCAGGTAGTAGGGATAGCCAACGGTGACCAGGTTGTCGAAGGGTTCGCCGGTACGGCCGTCATACAGCACGGTCTTGCCGTCTTCCCGCAGGCCGGCCAGCTTCAGGGTCTCCCGGATGTCCTTCTCGTTGGCGCCGTCGAACACGGGGGTAGCCACATGCCAGCCCAGGGCCCGGGCAGCATAGCCCAGGTGGACCTCCAGCACCTGACCGATGTTCATACGGGAAGGCACGCCCAGGGGGTTCAGCACCACGTCCAGGGGGGTGCCGTCGGGCAGGAAGGGCATATCCTCCTCAGGCAGAACACGGGAAACGACGCCCTTGTTGCCGTGGCGGCCGGCCATCTTGTCGCCCACGGAGATCTTTCTCTTCTGGGCAATATACACACGGACGGACTTGGTGACACCGGGAGCCAGCTCGTCGGAGTTCTCCTTGGTGAAGACCTTCACGTCCACAACGATACCGCTCTCACCGTGGGGCACCTTCAGGGAGGTGTCGCGGACTTCTCTTGCCTTCTCGCCGAAGATGGCCCGCAGCAGGCGCTCCTCGGGGGTCAGCTCAGTCTCGCCCTTGGGGGTGACCTTACCAACCAGGTAATCGCCGGAGTGAACCTCGGCACCCACGCGGATGATGCCGTTCTCGTCCAGGTCCTTCAGGGCATCCTCGCCCACGTTGGGGATATCCCGGGTGATTTCCTCCGGGCCCAGCTTGGTATCCCGTGCCTCGGTCTCGTGCTCCTCGATGTGGATGGAGGTGAACACGTCCTCACGGACCAGGCGTTCATTCAGCAGAATGGCGTCCTCGTAGTTGTAGCCTTCCCAGGTGACGAAGCCAATGAGCACGTTCTTGCCCAGGGCCACTTCGCCGCCGGAGCAGCTGGGGCCGTCGGCAATGATCTGCTCGGTGTCCACCCGCTCGCCAACCACCACGTTGGGCCGCTGGTTGATGCAGGTACCGGCGTTGGAACGTGCGAACTTGGTCAGATGGTAGGTGGCAGTCTCGCCGTCGTCATAGCGGACAGAAATATCGGTGGCGGAAACCGCGGTGATCACACCGGGCTTGGTGGCCTTGATGCACACCTCGCTGTCCACGGCGGCCTTGTGCTCGATACCGGTGGCAACGACGGGAGGCTCGGTGGTCAGCAGAGGCACGGCCTG
>JALFGI010000219.1 GCA_022777455.1 Clostridiales bacterium
GGGGAAGAAGGCTGCCTCAGTTTTGCCGGAGGCGGTGGAGGCGGTGAGCAGCAGATTTTCGTCGGTATTGAAGATGGCATCCGCCGCGGCTACCTGGATGGCCCGGAGGTTTGACCAGTTGTTGCGGTAGATATAGTCCTGAACAAAGGGAGCGTAACGGTCAAATGCACTCATAGCCTTGCCTCTTAAATGTCAAATTCCGCGAATTGGTCGTCGGTGGCTTCGCCGATGACATCGTTCCGGGCGTAGGTGAACGCCTCGCTGCCTAAAAGCTGCCGGACCTTCACCCCGGGGTTTTGGTACACGATGTCCAGCACCTCGATGAAGTCCCGGATGACCTCCCGGGGGGTGATGTGGGTGTCCGCGCCGATACGGCCAAACTCGATCTCAATAAAGTCGATCATATCCTGCTGGGTGACGATCTGGGGGTATTCGTAGAGCCCCGCGTGGATGTCCGCCAGCTTTTCGATGAGGATGAGCATTTCCTCATTGGTCAGGGGTTGGAGACGAATGACCGGGGAGAGCAAATCCTTGTGCTCCCCGGCAAAATGGCCTTCCGCCAGCCGGGAGCGGAGGGCTTCGTAGCTGTAGACGCCCCGTCGGGGGTCCTCCATGCACTGGGGGGTGCCGCAGAGGATGAAGCCCAGGTACTGGGCCTTGCCCTGCATGGCATCGTTGTACATGGTGAGGATTTTCTCGTAGTTGTACTGCCGGGTGATGGCATTGGGAATTTTGTAGATGTTCACCAGCTCGTCGATGAGGATCAGCATCCCGGCGTAGCCCGCCTGCTTCAGGAAGGCGGCGAAGAGCTTCAGGTATTCGTACCAATCGTCATCGGTGATGACGATGTTCACCCCCAGCTCCTGCCGGGCTTCGGTTTTGGTGTTGTACTCACCACGGAACCATTTGAGCACCTTGGCCTTGGTTTCGTCGTCGCCATTCAGGTGGGCCTGGTAGTACAGCGTCAGCAGCCGGGCGAAGTCAAAGCCGTGGACCATCTCGTTCAGGGAGTAGATCACGGCGGAAATTTCTTTTTCCACCAGGCGGGAGAGGCCCGGGTCGGTGATGCTCAGGCCGGAGGAATCCATCACCTGCTGCTGTACATTGCTGATCCAACGGTCCAGGATCAGGGACAGCGCGCCGCCTTCCGGCCTGGTCTTGGTGGACATATTCCGGATCAGCTCTTTGTAGGTGGCCAGACCCTGACCCCGGGTTCCCTGGAGCCGCCGCTCCGGGGAGAGGTCGGCATCCACCACCACGAAATTTTTCGCCATTACATAGTTGCGGATGGTCTGCAGCAGAAAGCTCTTGCCGCTGCCGTATTTGCCCACGATGAAGCGGAAGGAAGCGCCGCCGTCCGATATGATGTCCACATCGTGGAGCAGGGCGTCAATTTCGGCTTTGCGGCCCACGGTGATATAGGGCAGACCCACCCGGGGCACCACGCCGCCCTTCAGGGCGTTCATCAGGGTCTGGGCAATTCGTTTTGGAATCTTCACGGTTTAACCATCTCTTTCAGTTCGTCAATATAGTCTTCCAGCGGCGCTCCGGCATCGTCCAGAACCGCGTCCTGGAATACGTCATATAGTTTCTCATTGATGCTGTCCAATAAAACGGACATAATATACCCTTCCGCCCGCACCCAGCTCCGGTCCTTTCCGTACAGGATGGCTTGCAGCAACCGGTATTCGGCATCGTTCAGGGGGGACTCCGGGGGCATATCTGCCGGTGCCTGCCCGGGCGCTTCCGCAGCAGCGGCGGCTGGAGCGAGCTCTGCCGGGGCAGGGGGCGGCGCAGGTTCTTCTTCCTCCAGCTCCTCCTCCACAATGAGTTTTTCCCGGGTGATGGCGGCATCCCGGCGGATTTTTGCCAGCCGGGAGCGGTCGATGGTGATTTTTTTGGCCTCAGCGGCCTTTCGTTCCGCCAGAAGCGCCTGGATCTCCTCGTCGATGATTTTCAGAATCCACTTTGTTTCCAGCTGGCTTTTGATGGGATGCTTGGGATCGAAATGCTCCCGCATTTTCCGGTCCACCGTCTTGAGAATATCGTCCAGCTTGGCGCATTTCCGGGACTGGAAGAAGTATTTTTCCACCATCCACCGGCCGTTCAGGCAGCGGTAGACGCAGCGTTCATCCGGGGAATATTCGTAATTGCGCCGCTTCAGCGGGTTACAGAACACGGCGGCTTCAAACAGCCAGGTCAGGTCCTTTTGGATGCTGGCCACATACTGCTCCACGAAACCCTTTTTGCACCGGCTGTCGTAGTGGGCGGCGATGCGGCGCAGAACCCGGACGATCACCGTGTCCATGTCCTGGGTGTGATTCTGGTAGAATTTGGAGCGATTCAGCCATTTCAGGGGCAACTGCTTCAGGGCCTCCATAATGGCGGCGGGGGATTCCTCCGCCATCCGCTCCAGCACGGCAATGCTCCCGTCCAGCTGCACCTGGGGGGAGTCCGCCAGCAGGGCCGGGGGGAGGTCGTAGTAGACCACGTAGTCCGTCATCCACCGCTTGAGGTAGGGGAGAATGCTGTCATCCAGAGCGCCGTACACCACCCGGAAATGGATCAGCTTCTGGTAGCCCTCCAGGGGGTCCCCCACGCCGACCTGGTTGATCAGCTCGTAAATGTAAAGAAAGGCGAAGGAGAGAGAGGTTTTTCGAATATCCCCCCGGCGTACCCGGGTGCGCCAGGAAAAATATCCCCGCAGCTCCTGGTCCGTCAGGGCCTGGTAGGTGGGGTAGTAGCGGGTGACCTGCCCTGAAAATTCATAGTCATCCTCATAGCTTGCCAGCAGCTTTGCCTGCTTGAGAAAGATTGCCTCCCGGGACTGCCAGCTGCTCTGGGGCCCACCCTCCAAAGAGCGGGCAGTGCGCAGCAGGGAGGGCAGGCGCTCTCTGGGAGGTTCTTTTTTGGGGGTGATGGCTTCGTCGGAAAAGACCTTTTCGTAAAACCATTCCGCCGCAATTTTCATTCTGTTGGTATCCGTAGCCCGTCACACTCCCGTTCAAATGTTTGCGTTTATCATACATGATATGGCCCGGACAGTCAAGGGCCTCCGGTATCGAAACGGGAAATTGTTGTTTAGCGGGCAGGGCCCGCGGCCAATGGCGCACCGGGCGTGTATATCCTCCGGGACTCCTGGGCAAAGCCCGGTAACTTTCCTGCGCAGCCACCGTAGGGGCGGCTACCAGCCGCCCGCGCAGTACCAGCCTGCGGATACCTGCAAGGCTGGGCGAATCCGTACCATGCTCCAATATGACCGTAGGGGAGGCGCCTTCCAATCATACAGCAGAATCGGGACGGGAAACCCGTCCCCTACGCGTCAGTACAAATTGCATACCATTCAACCAGGCACGCGGTTCCGTTATGTTGCGGGCGGCTAATAGCCGCCCCTACGAAGGCATTCCTGCAAACAACAATTTTTCACCATACAAAAAGGCTGCCCCGGGTGGGGCAGCCTGGATATGGAATCGGGATTACCGGATGTTGTAAACGCTTCTGGCGGTGACCTCCCCGGCTTCGCCCCGGAGAATCTTCACCCGCTTGGTGCCGGCGTTCATATCGAAATAGTTGTCGGAGAGCAGGGTGTCGGCCCCGGCCATCAGCTCCACGCTCCGGGCGTAGGCCTTGGCGGTGACCAGAATCTCGTCGCCCTGGATGCTTACTTCCAGCTGAGGATCGGCGAAGTGGAAGTGCTTGGGGGCGCAGAACAGCACGCTGCCTTCGCCAACCACGCTGCCTGCCTCGTCCACCAGCTCGTAGGAGTAGTAGCAGTCGTAGGTGGCATGCAGGGAGAAGTCCTGCTGAGGCATCCAGACGGCACTCATGGGGCCGACGGTGACGTCGAAGCTGCCGCTTTCGATGACGGAGGCATCCGGCCGCCGCAGGGCCCAGTTGGCCTTGCCGGTGAAGGGCTTCAGCGTTTCGTTGCTCACGTTCAGACGGGCGGTCTTCTTCAGGTCGAAGGGCTCGGCGTTGACGTTGGTGTTCTGGCTCAGGATGCCTTCTTCATGGCAGGAGATCAGAACGGGAGCGAAGAACCGCTTTTCATAGTAGTGCAGGGCTTTCCAGCGGCCGTAGTAGTCGATGGAGGCCCAGCTTGCCACGGGCCAGCAGTCGTTGAGCTGCCATACCACTGCGCCCATGCAGCGCTCATCGTTCCGGTTGCGCCGCCAGTGCTCCACGCCGTACTGCATGGCCTGGGCCTGCAGCAGCTGGGAGGCGTACACCAGGTTGGTAAGCTCACTGGGGTACAGGTACATCTGGGACAGGTAGGACACGATCCGGCCATTGGCGGAGGCATTTCTCTGGTGCTTCTCCATCACATAGGAGAATACGTTCCGGTCCTCGGGGGCGGTGAAGGATTCGATGGTCTCCATGCAGGGGAAGCTCTGGAAGCCGAACTCGGAGACGTAGCGGAACAGGTAGTTGCGGTAGTCGGTGAAGGGCTTCAGGCCGTGCCACACATCCCAGTAATGCACGTCACCCCGGTTCGGGTCCTGGGGCTCGTCGAAGCTGCCGCCGCTGGAGGGGGAGGCAGGCCAGTAGAAGGTCTGGGGGTCCTCTTCCTTCAGAACCTTGGGCAGGATGTACTCGTACATCTTGATGTAGTCCGCCTTCTGGCGCAAAGAGCTGACCCACTCGCCCACGGCCACAAACTGCTCCATCTCGTTGTTGCCGCACCACAGAGCCAGAGAGGCATGGTGGCGCAGGCGGCGGATGTTGTCCACGAACTCGGCCCTGATGTTCTCTTCAAAGTCCTCGGTGAGGTTATAGACGGCGCAGGCGAACATGAAGTCCTGCCAGACCAGCAGACCCAGCTCGTCGCAGGTATCGTAGAAATAGTCCTCGGGGTAGTAGCCGCCGCCCCAGACACGGATGCAGTTCATGTTGGCGGCCTTGGCGTCCTCCAGCAGGCGGCGGGTGCGCTGGGGATTCACCCGGGGCAGCAGATTGTCCTCGGGAATGTAGTCGGCGCCCATGGCGAACACGTTCACGCCGTTGACGCAGTGGCTGAAGCTCTCGCCCCACTGATCCTTCTTCCGTGTGACAGTGAGCGTGCGCAGACCCACGCGCTTACACCAGCTGTCCAGGCCCTCGCCCAGGGTCACTTCCACCTGGTACAGGGGCTGCTGGCCCAGGCCGTTGGGCCACCAGAGCTGGGGATTCTCAATTTCAATCAGGGCGTGCTCCCCTTGGGCGGTGAACACGGTGCCGTCGGGCGCGGTGACCTTCACAGATACCGGGGCGGAGCCGGTGATTTCGGTGACGTGGGTGCTGACTTCCAGGGTGACCTTGCCGCTTTCGTGGTGCTGTACCACATACACGTCCCGGATCCGGGCGGTTTTGATGCCCAGAATGCGGATGTCCCGCCAGATGCCGGCATCCGGCAGACGGGGACCCCAATCCCAGCCGAACATGCAGTGGGCCTTGCGAAGCAGGGGGAAGCCCACCATGGCATCGGAGGAGCCGTCCGCCCGGTTCTGGGCATAGGCCTCCTTAATATAACGGGTGGGGGAGTCGAATTTCACGGAAATGGTGTTTTCTCCTGCCTGGAGTACGGACTTCACATCAAACTCATAAGTCCTATGCATGTTTTTGGCGGTGCCCACCACGGTGCCGTTGACTGTGATGGTGGCCAGGGTGTCCAGACCGTCACAGCGGAGCACCACGGCGTCGTTTTCCAGCAGGGAAGCGGGGACGGTGAAGCTGCGGCTGTAGACAAAGTCATTGTCCATGATTTTCAGGGCTTCGTTCTCGTTGTCCCGATAGAAGGGGTCGGGAATCTGACCGGCGGTGAGCAGGTCATGATACACGGAGCCGGGGACGGTTGCGCTGACGCGGGGGAAGGTGCTGCCGGGAATGTCCAGGACCCAGGCTCCGTTCAGGGTGAATACTTCCATGATGATACCTCCGAATACGTTTTCGAAAGAATAAACAAGTTGGCGAGATAACTATACGACGATTCTTGGTAAAAGTCAACACATAATGTGGGGGCACTGGGGATTTGCACGAAAAAGATTTGGACGATTTTGATATAATTCACAAAAAAACCATTTTCAATTTAAAATTCCGTAATAACTATTGACAGAATCCCCGGCGGTTACTATAATCGAAATGCAAGTAAACGTTTTCGATAATACGATGTACGGCAGAAAAGGGAAACGCTCATGGTTACATTAAAGATGCTGGCGAAGGAGTGCGGCGTGTCCGTTGCCACGGTCAGTAAAGCCCTCAACGGAGCCCCTGATATCAGCGCCGAGACCGCAATGCGTATTCAAAGAGCTGCTGCCCAGATGGGCTATACCCCCTGTGCCGCCGCCCGGTACCTGAAAACCAGCCGATCCCACAACATCGGTGTGATTTTCAGCGACGGTACCAACAGCGGATTGACCCATGAACACTTCACCCATGTGCTGAACAGCTTCAAGCACCGGGCGGAAGAACTGAACTATGATATTACCCTCATCAGCGGTCAGCCCGGTCCCTGGGGCAGCGATTATGTCAGCCATGTTCGCTTCCGCAACTGCGACGGTGTGGCGGTTCTGGTGGCCGACAATGCCGCGCCCGTTGCCCAGGAGCTGATCCGCAGCGGTGTGCCGGTGGTGTCCCTGGATTACCACTTCGATAACTGCAGCTGCATCGAGTCCGATAACGTCAGCGGTATGCGTACCCTTCTGGAGTACGTCTACAGTCAGGGTCACCGGAAGATTGCCGTGATTTTCGGCGAGGACACGGTGGTCACCCGGATCCGCATGTCCAGCTTTTTCAACACCTGCACCAAGCTGGGGCTGAATATCCCGGAGGAATACATCTGCTACGGCCGCTACCACGATGGTGATGATTCGGCAATGTTGACCCGCAGGCTCATGGAGCTGCCCGATCCCCCTACCTGTATTCTGTATCCCGATGACTTCTCTTTCTTTGGAGGAAAGCGGGAGCTGGAATCCATGGGGCTGTCCATTCCGGAGGACGTGAGCGCTGCCGGTTACGACGGCATCTCCATCGGTAAGGTCATTTCCCTCACCACCATCCAGCAGGACACGGAGTCCATCGGCATTGCTGCCGCCAACGAGTTGGCCCGGGCCGTGGAAGAGGGGAGAGGATACCTGCCCCGCACGGAAGTGATACCCTGTACCCTGATTAAGGGCGCAACGGTGCGCAAAATCTGATCGTTTATATCCCCCGGAAAAGGAGTACTCCTTTTCTCATTTCATCCAATTATGGATGAAATGATGGTTTTTGGTGGGGAATGGATTGCTTCGTAGTTATGGCCCACGAAGGGCTTTAACAAAATAAAAGGAGGATACATCATGAAAAAATTGTCCAAGCTCCTCGCAATGCTGATGGCAGTTGCCATGATCTGCGGCATGCTCGCAGTGGCAGCTTCCGCCGACGACGTCACCCTGCCCCGTAACGAGACCCTGTATTTCGCAGGTCAGCAGTGGGGCGCTGTCAACAGCTGGAACCCTGTGGGTGTCAACCAGAATAACGCCATGACCATCGGCGGCAACGCCGGCGGCTACCGCACCACCATGTTCGAGACCCTGTTCATGTTCGACTTCATGACCGGTGAGAAGAAGGGCCTGCTGGCTGACTCTTACGAGTGGAATGAAGACCTGACCGCCATGACCGTGTCCATCAAGGACGCTGCCAAGTGGTCCGACGGCACTCCCGTCACCGCCGCTGACGTGGTCGCCACCTGGGATGTGGGCATCCTGACCAACAACGGCACCGGCGCCGGCTTCAAGTCTTACATCGAGAAGATCGAAGCCACTGGCGACAAGACCCTGGTTATCACCTGCAAGCTCAACGACGCTGGCCAGCCCGTCAACCCCCTGAAGGTTGAGGACTTCCTGACCGGTACTCCCATCGCCCAGGCTGCCTGGATTGCCACCCTGTGCGAGCGCAACAACAACGACCCCACTGCCATCCTGAACGATGCCGGTGAAGACGTTGTCTGGAGCGGCCCCTACACCAAGTACTACGCCGATGACCAGAAGGTCGTGCTGATCCGTGACGACAACTACTGGGGCCAGGACGAGTCCATGTGGGGCAAGCTGCCTGTTCCCAAGTACCTGGCTCATAACCTGTACGCCGACAACGCCGCTTCCGAGCTGGCTCTGAAGGCCGGTGAGGTTGACGTGGCCCAGCTGTTCATCGCCAACGTGCAGAACCTGTGGCTGGAGGACGACCTGCCCATCTCCACCTACTATGATGAGGCTCCCTATGGCGTCTGCCTGACCATGCCCACCGCGTGGTACAACATGAACCTGCCCGTGATCGCTGAGAACCCCGCTCTGCGTAAGGCCATCGCCATGGCTACCGACTACGAAGCCATCATCGCCAACGCCATGACCAACCAGTCCCCCACCTTCGCCGAAGTCCCCCGCTCCCTGATGAACCCCACCGCCGGTGAGCAGGCTCTGTACGACCACGAGGCCGTGGCTGACCTGCAGTGGGCCGGCAACGACATCGAAGGCGCCAATGCTCTGCTGGACGAGGCTGGCCTGGTGGATACCGACGGCGACGGCTACCGCGAGTACAACGGCGAGAAGATCACGCTGAACGCTGTCTGCCCCAACGGTTGGTCCGACTGGCAGGCTGCCATGCAGATCGTTGCCGCCGCTGGCGACAAGATCGGCATCTCCATCGAGCCCGAGTACCCCGAGTGGGACATCATGCAGACCCGCTTCACCGATCCTTCCCAGACTGACTACGCCATCTTCATGTGGTCTCCCGACTCCGCTGCTCCCTCCATGCCTTGGGGCCGCTGCAACCAGTTCCTGTCCAGCCAGTTCGTTGGTCTGCAGAACAACTGGAGCGGCAACTGGGGTCAGTACGTGAACGAAGAGGCTGACAAGATCCTGGCTGAGATTCCTCTGACCACCGATCAGGACAAGCTGGTGGAACTGTACACCGAGCTGGTTAAGATCTACCTGACCGACGTGCCCAGCTTCTCCCTGATGTATCGTCCCAATGTGTTCCACACCGTCAACGAGACCGTCTGGACCAACTTCCCCTCCGCCGATGACGGCCGCAACATTCCTCCCGCGGACTGCACCGATGGCTACGGCATCGCTGCCCTGTACGAGCTGGAGCTTGTTGGCTAATTAGTATCTAAGCGCTGGCCATGCTCCGGGCAACCGGAGCATGGCTCTTCTACTTAATCGTTTATCCTGGAGGGAGAGAAAATGAAAGGCTATCGAAAATATTTCGGTAAAAAGCTGGTATGGTTCCTGATCACCTTGGTTTTTGCCGTGATTCTGAACTTTATTCTGCCCCGGCTGATGCCGTCCGATCCCGTTTCTTCCATCACTGGCAAGCTGGCAGCCGGTATGTCCGACGCCGCTGCCGTTCGTGAGATCTACGAACACTATCAGGAAGAGTTTGGCACCAACAAACCCATGATCGTGCAGTTCGGCATGTTCGTGAAGAATATGCTTCACGGCAATTTCGGCAAATCCTTCAGTCAGTATCCCCGGGAGGTCAGTGATATTCTGGCTTCCTCCGTCGGCTGGACTGTGGCGCTGCAGCTGCCTGCCATTCTGGTCGGCTGGATCCTCGGCAATGTTCTTGGCGCAATGGCTGCATACCTGAGAAAAGGCTTTGATAAAGTCCTGCTTCCGGTATCCATTTTCTTTGGAAATGTTCCTGCCTTTGCTATGGCAGTTGTGCTGCTGGTCGTCTTCGGCGTCAACCTGAAGATCGCGCCTCTGGCAGGCGGCTATGCGGCGGATATGATCCCCAATCTATCCTGGCCCTTTATTAAGAGCGTGATTTCCCACTATCAGCTGCCCTTCTGGTCCATCGTCATCATCAGCATCGGCGGTCAGGCCATCGGCATGCGCTCCATGTCCATCTACGAGCTGAACGCCGACTATGTGAAATACAGCCGCTTTTTGGGCATTAAGGACAGCAAGATCGTGGGCTATGTGTTCCGCAACGCCATGCTGCCCCAGATCACCGGCCTGGCCATGAGTCTGGGTACCATGATGGGCGGCGCCCTGGTGGCGGAGAAGATTTTCTCCTATCCCGGCCTGGGCAACACCATGTACAAGGCAATTGTGGCCGCCGACTACCCCCTGATCTCCGCCTGTACCCTGATCATCACCATCATGGTGCTGCTGGCCAACTTCCTGCTGGACATTGTGTATGGCCTGATCGATCCTCGGGTCAAAGCCGCGCAGGTCGATTAAGGAAGGAGGAGACTACAATGAAAAGCACACTGCGTAATATATTCCATTCCGGAAAGTTTGTGGCCGGTTTCGTGATTTTCGTGTTCCTGCTGGTGACCATCATTGTCTACCCCCTGATCAACCCCGGCAGCCCCCTGGAACAGATCGGCGTGGGTACCTTTGCCAAGCCCGGTACATACATCTCTCTGTATGACGCGGCCAAAACCAATCCCGACCGGGAGCGGGAAACGCTGCGTCTTGCCGATGCGGATGATAAGCGTCTGGCCAAGGCCCTCAGCGACTCCGACCGGGTGCTGATGATCGAGTGGCTGGGCCTTTACGGCGTGGAGCTGGAAGGCGTGGACTACCAGGATACCGAGGCCCTGCTGGAATTGTGGCACGCCAACTATGACTCCTCCTTCAAGCCAAAGGGCATGACCTCCGCCGCCCAGAAGAAGTATAAGCGGCTGGACGCGGCGCTGCAGGACCTGCAAACCGCGGATAACCTCACCGTGGTATCCGACGGCGAAACGCTGAGCACCATAAAAAAGACCGACTATGTGAACGTCAGTGCCGTTACCAACGTGAAGGTCCTGCCCCTGGGCACAGACAACTTTGGACGGGATGTGCTGAAGGAGCTGGTGGGCGCGACAAAGACCTCACTGCTGGTCGGTGTGGTTGCCGGCGTGGTTGCCACCCTCATCGGCCTGACGATGGGCCTGCTGTCGGGCTACATCGGCGGGATTGTGGATGACATCATCATGTTCATCACCAACCTGTTCACCGTGATTCCCGGCTTCATCCTGCTGATTCTGATTTCCTATTCCATCAGCCCGGAGCTGCGCGGTCCCACCACCGTGGCTGTGGTCATCGGTTTCACCAGCTGGACCTGGACCGCCCGTTCTGTCCGCAGCCAGGTCATCTCCCTGCGCAACCGGGACCATGTGAATCTCAGTAAGCTCTCCGGCCACAGCCTGGTCCGGATCGTGGTCACCGATATCCTGCCCTACATCGCCTCCTATGTTGTGATGGCGTTCATTCTCCAGGTTTCCTCCGGCATCCTCAGCGAAGCGCAGCTCAGCTTGCTGGGCCTGGGCCCCAAGACCACCGTCACCCCAACCCTGGGCCTGATGATGAACTGGGCGATGAGCTTCTCCGCGCACATCGGCGGCGCCTGGTGGGCCTATTTCCCTGTGATCCTGACCATCACCCTCATCTCCTTCTCTCTGAACCTGATGAACACCGGTCTGGACCAGGTCTTCAACCCCACCCTGAGAGACTAAGGAGGCAGTTATGGCGAACGAAAACATGGAGAAACAGACTTCCGGCAAAGTGATGCTGGAGGTTCGGAACCTGAAAACCAAGTACGTCACCCGCTTCGGCGAGAGCGTTTACGCGGTGGACGGTGTTTCCTTCAAAATCGAAGAGGGCAAGTCCTTGGGTATTGCCGGTGAGTCCGGCTGCGGCAAGTCCACCCTGGCCCTGAGCCTGATGGGCTACTACTTCCCTCCGCTGCACTACATGAGCGGCGACATCATCATCGACGGAAAGAATATTTCCGGCATGAATCCCGACACCGTCCGCAAAACCATTCTGGGCACCGAGATTGCCTACATCCCCCAGGCGGCCATGAACGCCCTGAACCCTACCCAGAAGATCATCCGCTTCATCGAGGACGTGGTTCACGCCCATGACCCCAAGATGGATAAAAAGGTCATCCGGGACATGGCGGAAGCCCGCTTTGCCGAGCTGGGCCTGCCCGCCAAGGTGCTGGACCAGCACGCGGTGGAGCTGTCCGGCGGTATGAAGCAGCGTACCGTTATCGCCGTGTCCACCATCCTGAACCCCAAGGTGCTGATCGCCGACGAGCCCTCTTCCGCTTTGGACGTGACCAGCCAGAAGATGGTCATCAAGATGATGCGGGAGCTCATGGAGAAGGGTCACATCAAGGCCATGGTGTTCATCACCCACGAGCTGCCCCTGCTGTATAACGTCACCGACGACATCATGGTCATGTACGCCGGCCAGATCGTGGAGCGGGGCACCGCCAAGGAAATGGTGTTCGATCCCACCCATCCCTATTCCCACGGCCTGATGGGCTCCATCCTGGTTCCCGAGGAGGGCACCCGTGGCCACAAGCTGACCGCCATCCCCGGCACTCCGCCCAACCTGAAGCACCCGCCCAACGGCTGCCGGTTCGCGGACCGCTGCAAATACGCAAAGCCCGAGTGCAAATTCTACACCGTCCCGGAGAAGGTCTTCGGGGACAACCGGATGTACCGCTGCCTGCTGGGCCTGGACGAACTGAAGGAGGTCTACAGCCATGAGTGAAGATAGAATTGTTGCTTCCAAGGACTTCTCCAATGCGCCCCTGTGCCTCAGCGGTCGGCATGTGACGAAGGTGTTCGGCTTTGGCGACAGGAAGACCATCGCCGTCAATGATGTGAGCTTCGATTTCCACGAGGGCGAATTCGTCTCCATCGTGGGCGAGTCCGGCTCCGGCAAGACCACCCTGTCCAAGATTCTGCTGGGCCTTCTGAACCACACCGAGGGTGAGATCCTCTTCCAGGGCCAGCCCCGGGACATTTCCTCCGGCAAGAAGAGAAACCAGTACTGGAAGGGCATCCAGGCCATTTTCCAGGACCCCTTCTCCTCCTACAACTCCTTCCACAAGATCGACTCCGTTCTGCTGGACTGCATCAACATGCGCGGCGGCAAGAATCTGCCCATGGAGAAGAAAATCGAAATGATGACCGAGGCCTGCTCCTTCGTGAACCTGAAGTTCGCGGAGCTGACCAATAAGTATCCCTTCGAGCTCTCCGGCGGTCAGATGCAGCGGTTGATGATCGCCCGTATCTTCCTGCTGAAGCCCAAGATTCTGCTGGCCGACGAGCCCACCTCCATGGTGGACGCCTGTTCCCGGGCCACCATCCTGGATATGCTGTTGCAGCTGCGGGATGAGATCGGCATGACCATCATTTTCATCACCCATGACATCGGTCTGGCCTACTACATCTCCGATACCGTGTACATCATGGAGCACGGCAAGTTCGTGGAGTACGGCAAGGCGGACGAGGTCATTCTGAATCCTCGGGCCGCTTACACCAAGCGCCTGATCAGCGACGTTCCCAAGATTCACGAGGAATGGGACCTTTCCACCGTGGACCTGCTCAACGGCTAAAGTCAACTCCACCCCCCGGCGACCCTCGCCGGGGGAATTTTTACAAGAATGCCCTTTCCCGAAAATACGAAAATATGGCGTAACATCTTGCATTATTCAGGGGGATATGTTAAGATGAAAACGTTTAAGTAACCCGGTTTTCTTTCCTGTGACAATGTCTGATGATTTTGCAGGGGCTGATTCATCCTCCCGCACGGTACAACCTACGATGATAAACCAGGCTGGGCGAATCCGTACAGCGCTTCAACGAGACAGTAGGGGAGGCTCGGCCTCCCGCGCAGTACAAGCCTAGAGTAACAATCCAGGTTGGGCGAATCCGTACCACATCCGACACAATACCATTCAACCAAACACTCAATTTCGTTAGCTGGCGGGAGGCTACGAGCCTCCCCTACAGTGGCTGGGCGATATGGCACCCGGTACCATTCAACCACCCCTTAGTTCCGGAACGTGGCGGTTGTTGGCATCTGGTACAATTTCACCTGCCAATTCCCCAAAAAATCAAAGGGAAAAATATACAAAAAGGAGAGTCGATATGCGCTACGGTTTTTTTGACGATGCAAAGAAAGAATACGGACTCGCGACCCCCGCGACCCCCATGCCCTGGATCAACTATCTGGGCAGCAAGGATTTCTTCTCCCTGATCAGCAATACCGCCGGCGGCTATTGCTTCTACCGGGACGCCAAGCTCCAGCGTCTGCTGCGCTACCGCTACAACAATGTCCCCGCGGACATCGGCGGCCGCTTCTTCTATGTGAAGGAGGCGGGCAAGGCCCCCTGGAGCCCCACCTTCCATCCCTGCGATACCCCGTTGGACAGCTACCGCTGCCGTCACGGCATGGGCTACACCATTTTTGAATCCGAAAAGGACGGCATCGCGGCCCAGCTCACCTTCCTGGTGCCCGGGGACGAGAACTGCGAAGTGCAGCAGGTGAAGCTGACGAATAAAACCGATGCGCCCCGCTCCTTCCGGTTCACCGGCGCAGTGGAATGGTGCCTGTGGAACGCGGTGGACGACTCCACCAATTTCCAGAGGAACCTGAACATCGGCGAGCTGGAGGTGGAGGGCAGTGTCATCTACCACAAGACCGAGTACCGGGAGCGCCGGGACCACTACGCCTACTACGGCGTCAACGCCCCCATTGCCGGATTCGATACCGACCGGGATTCCTTCCTGGGCACCTTCGGCCATTTCGGCGCCCCCCAGGCCATTTTGAACACCAGACCTGGTGACTTCGTGGCCCACGGCGGCGCCCCCATGGCGGGCCTGCACCTGGATGTGACCCTGGCTCCCGGGGAGACGAAAAGCTTCGTGTTCGTACTGGGCTACGGCAAGAATCCCAGAGACCAGAAATTCATTGCCCCCGGCGTCATCCGCAAGGACGGTGCCTACCGGGTGCTGCAAGCGTTCTCCACCGATGAGGCCGTGGACAAGGCCATGGCAGAGCTGGCCGCCTATTGGGACGGTCTGCTCAGCACCTACACCCTGGTTTCTCCCGACGAGAAGCTGAACCGGGCCGTGAACATCTGGCATCAGTACCAGTGCATGGTCACCTACAACATGAGCCGCTCCGCCAGCTACTTTGAGTCCGGCACCGGCCGGGGCATGGGCTTCCGGGACAGCTGCCAGGACCTGCTGGGCTTCGTTCACATCGCTCCGGACCGGGCCCGGGAACGGATCATCGACATTGCCTCCGTCCAGTGGGCGGACGGCTCCACCTACCATCAGTACCAGCCCCTGACCAAGCGGGGCAACAACGACATTGGCTCCGGCTTCAATGACGATCCCCTGTGGCTGGTGGCGGCTACCCATGCTTACATTGCCGAAACCGGCGACTGGAGCATTCTGGATCATCCCACGCCCTTTGACAATGTGCCCGGCTCCGAGCAGCCTCTGATGGAGCACCTGCGCCGCAGCGTTGGTTACACCATGACCCACAAGGGCCCCCATGATCTGCCCCTCATCGGCCGGGCGGACTGGACCGACTGCCTGAACCTGAACTGCTTCTCCGAGGAGCCCGGCGAGAGCTTCCAGACCTCCGGTCCCTCCGAGGGCCCCGTGGCCGAGTCCGTGTTCATCGGCGGCATGTTTGTACTGTATGGCCGGGAGTATGCCGAAATTTGCGCCGCCCGCGGCCTGACGGAGGAAGCCGGCACCGTGCTGGCGGCCGTGGCGGAAATGGAACAGGCCATTGAAACCGCCGGCTGGGACGGAGAGTGGTTCGTCCGGGCCTATGATGCCTTCTCCAACCCCGTGGGCTCCAACAGCTGCGAGGAAGGCAAGATCTTCATCGAGCCCCAGGGCATGTGCGTCATGGCCGGCGTGGGCAGGGACAACGGCAAGGCCGTGAAGGCGCTGGATTCCGTGCGCAAGCATTTGCTGGGCAAGTACGGCGTGGAGCTGCTGGCTCCCTGCTATACCGTTTACCACAAGGAACTGGGCGAAATTTCCTCCTATCCTCCCGGATACAAGGAGAACGGCTCCATTTTCTGCCACAATAACCCCTGGATTTCCATCGCCGAGACGGTGGTGGGACGGGGCGACAACGCCTTTGATATCTACCGCCGCACCGCTCCTGTTTATCAGGAAGAAAACAGCGACATCCGCCGGGTGGAGCCCTATGTCTATGCCCAGACCGTGGCCGCACGGGCCTCCTACGAGGAAGGCGCCGCCCGGAACAGCTGGCTTACCGGCACCGCTTCCTGGACCTTTGTCAACATCAGCCAGTACATCCTGGGCATCAAGCCCACCTTGAATGGTCTGAGTGTGGACCCCTGCCTGCCCAAGGAGCTGGACGAGTACACCGTTCACCGCCGTTTCCGGGGTGCCGTGTACCACATTCACGTGAAACAGACCGGCGTGCCAAGCATGACCGTGGACGGAGGAGCGGTGGAGGGTAAGGTCATTCCCGATACCGGCAAGGCCGAATACTTTGTTGAGGTGACAGTATGATGTTTTCAAAAGATTTTCTCTGGGGCGTGGCCTGCGCTTCCTATCAGTGCGAGGGCGCCTGGGACGAGGACGGGAAGGGCCGGAGCATCTGGGACGATTTCTCCCACACCCCCGGCAATATCCAGAACGGCGACACCGGTGACCGGGCCTGCGACAGCTACCACCGCTGGGCGGAGGATGTTGCCCTGATGAAGCAGTTTGGCATTCAGGCTTACCGGTTCTCCATCAGCTGGCCCCGGGTCATCCCCGACGGGGACGGGGCCGTGAACGAAAAGGGCCTGGAATTCTACGACAATCTGGTGAACGAGCTGCTCGCCGCCGGCATCAAGCCCATGATCACCCTGTACCATTGGGACCTGCCCAGCGCTCTGCAGGACAAGGGCGGCTGGCTGAACCGGGACATTGTGGCCGCCTTCGGCCGGTATGCCCGGATCATTGCCGACCACTTCAAGGGCCGGGTGGATACCTACATGACTCTGAACGAGCCCCAGTGCGTCACCGAGCTGGGCTACGTGGCCGGCATTCACGCCCCCGGCTGGAAGCTGGGTGCCCGGGAGGCTCTGAAGTGCTACTTTAACCTGTGCCTGGCCCACAGCGAGGCCACCCGCCAGATTCGCGCCGCCCTGGGGGAGACTGCCAAAGTGGGCGTTGCCTCCTGCGGCCGGCTGTGCTACCCCCGGGTGGACACGCCTGCCGGGCGGGAAGCGGCCTACCAGGCCACCTTCGAGCCTGCCCAATGGATGTTTACCATGAACATCTTCCTGGACCCCCTGTTCTTCCGCAGGTTTGCGGAGGGCTCTCCCAGGGAGGTGGAGGAGTTTGCCGCCGGAATCCCCCAGTCGGACTGGGACAAGATGGAGGCCCCGGATTTTGTGGGCATCAACGTCTACCAGGGCGACCCGGTGGAGGAGGACGGCACCTACTCTCCCATTCCCGCCGGCTTCCCCCGTACCGCCACCAAGTGGAAGGTCACCCCGGAGGTGATGCACTTTGGCCCCATGAATATGTACCGCCGCTATGGCAAGCCCATTATGATCACGGAGAACGGCCTGAGCTGCAATGACCGGGTCTACCTGGACGGCGTGGTTCACGACGGGGAGCGGATTGATTTCCTCACCCGGTATCTGCGGGAGCTGTCCAAGGCCGGGGAAGAGGGCGTGCCCCTGCTGGGCTATATGCAGTGGAGCTTCCTGGACAATTTCGAGTGGGCCAGCGGCTACAACGAGCGCTTCGGTATGGTCTATGTGGACTACGAAACCTGCGACCGAATCCCCAAGGATTCTGCCCGCTGGTATGCCCAGGTTATCCAGAGCAACGGCGAAATTCTGAAATAAACCCATGAAAAATCCCCCTGACCAGATTGGCCAGGGGGATCAATTGTTCGTCAGTGCCAGAAATTGTAATTTGGCGGGCAGATACGGCAAAGCCCCTCTTGGCTCTCCCTTTGGGAGAGCTGGCAGCCGTCAGGCTGACTGAGAGGGTACCGCAGTAAGACAATGGCAACCAAAATCCATGTGTTGCCCTCTCAGTCTGCC
>JALFGI010000241.1 GCA_022777455.1 Clostridiales bacterium
GGCGCACCGGGCGTGTATGTCCTCCGGGACTCCTGGGCGGCGCCCGGTAACGATTTTGCGCAGGAAAAATGAATTTCCCATTCAATAACGGCGTGCAAAAACGAACCGAGCGGTACCCAGGAGTGTAACGACTACAGACCAGCTGAGCACGCATTGGGGTGAAGCGCCCTGCGCTTCAAATTACAATTTGGCGCTCTATTGGGTGAAACCGATAAACACTTTTATTTTCACAGTGATTTCCTTTTTCAATGCAGGGGAAAATGGGTATGCTACCTTTGTGAAAAAATCTCAAAGGAGCATACAACGTGAACGGTAAAATCAGGAATACCCTTCTGGGGGCGGCGGGCGCCGTGATTTCGGCGGCGGTGATTCGGCAGGAGATTTCCAGGGCCTTTGACCGCAACATGGTCGGCACAGCTTTGGACCGGGAGGAACCCAGGGCAATGCAGAAAATGAAGGAGCGGCTCAAGGGGGATGGCGGTGACAACGATGAAATAATGGCTTTTTGCCGTGAGTTGCAGCATCAGTTGGAGAAAAGGCCGCATCAGGTGGTACAAATGACCAGCTACGACGGCACGGAACTGGCGGGGCATCTGTTCTGCGTGGAGCGGCCCAAGCGGGTGATCCTGGCCATGCACGGCTGGCGCTCCTGCTGGGCAAGGGACTTCGGCCCGGTGGCGGATTTCTTCCGGGACAACGACTGCACCGTCCTCTATGCCCAGCAGCGGGGCCAGGGTGAAAGCGGCGGGGAATATATGGGCTTCGGGATGATCGAGCGGTTCGACTGCCTGGAGTGGGTGAAGTGGCTCAATGCCAACGGATTTGGCGGCAGCAGAATCTACCTGGCCGGAATCTCCATGGGGGCTACCACCGTGCTGATGACGGCAGGCTTCCCGGAGCTGCCGGAGAATGTGGCGGGCGTTCTGGCGGACTGCGGCTTCACCTCAGCCAAGGCGGAGTGGAAATACATCAGCGAGAACAATCTGCGCGTTCCCTATGACCGCCGATGCAAGCATGTGGATGCCCTTTGCCGCAAGCGCATTGAGCTGGACTCGGATGCCTACACCACTCTGGATGCCATGAAAACCTGCCGCGTGCCCGTCCTCTTTGTCCACGGGGAGGCGGATACCTTCGTGCCGGTGGAGATGACATTGCAGAATTATAAAGCCTGCCGGGCACCCAAACAGATGCTGATTGTCCCCGGTGCCAACCACGGCATGAGCTATTTCCGGGATCGGGAGGGGTACGAAAATGCAGTAAAGTCGTTTTTCCGGGAGCAGGAAAAACCGGAGTGACCGCTTGCAAAACGCCATCGTCTATGATAAAATGAAATAAATCTTTCAAAAGGAGCGATGAAAATGCAGGATATCGGGATGCAGTTCCACATTCATTGTGTGGCGGGGGACGTGGGGCGTTATGTTTTTCTGCCCGGTGACCCGGGGCGGTGTCAGTCCATCGCCTCCCATTTTGACAATCCGGTGCATGTGGGTATGAACCGGGAATACAACGTCTACACCGGTACCCTGCTGGGGGAGAAGGTTTCCGTCTGTTCTACCGGCATCGGCGGCCCCTCTGCCTCCATTGCCATGGAGGAGCTGGCAGCCATCGGGGCGGATACCTTCATCCGGGTGGGCACCTGCGGCGGTATCGACCTGGAGGTTGAGCCGGGGGATGTGGTGGTGGCCACCGGTGCCATCCGCTATGAGCATACCTCCCTGGAATACGCCCCCATTGAATTTCCTGCCGTGCCGGATTTTGAAATCACCGCCGCGCTGAAGAAGGCCAGTGAGGACCTGGGCTACCGCACCCATGTGGGCGTGGTGCAGTGCAAGGATTCCTTCTACGGCCAGCACAGCCCGGAAAAATCCCCGGTGTACTATGACCTGCTGCAAAAGTGGGAGAGCTGGAAGCGCCTGGGGGTGAAGGCCAGCGAAATGGAGTCCGCGGCTCTGTTCGTGGTGGCATCGGCGCTCCACGTCCGCTGCGGCAGCTGCTTCCACGCTGTGTGGAACCAGGAGCGGGAGAAGGCGGGACTGTTTATGAAAATGACCGAGGATACCTCCGGCGCCGTCCGGGTGGGCATCGAGGCCATGAAGCGGATCATCGCCGCCGACAAGATGAAATAAACTGCGCATCGGCTTTCATCAGCAATTGGACAAATTGTAATTTATGTAGCAGACTATTCGTAGGGCGGGGTCTTGACCCCGCCGACCCGGTTTTGGTTATTGAATGGCGCGTTGAACGTAACCAGGTGCGGTGAGGATACCTTCCCCCGGGGGGAAGGTGCCCCGCAGGGGCGGATGAGGAATGCGCCCGGGTGGACAATCAAAAATCCAAAAATCAATGAGTAATTGTCCAACA
>JALFGI010000325.1 GCA_022777455.1 Clostridiales bacterium
TTCTCACGGAAGGCCCGGAAATAACTGCGGCAAACGCCCTGCTCCCGGTCCGTTCCGAAACGGAAGCACACGGTATACAGTGCCGCGCTGGCTGCCCCGATGGTGACCAGGGGAATGCAGCTGACCAGAAATAAAAGATTCAGAATCACCAGATCGGCAATCCGGGCCATGGCCTGCATGAATTTGGAATCCGGCGAAAAGAATGCGCCCATAAAATCACTCCCAGGAATTATTTCAGCCTACAACAGCCTTTTTTCAAAGAATGTTTTTTTCATTACAAAAACGCACCCACCATTCCGATGAAGCGTTTGGCACCGGCGGAGAGAGGGCGGTCCTTGGGGAAGGCCAGGTTGATGTTGGTGATAATCCGTGGCTCGATTTCCACGCTCACCAGATCATCGGTCACCAGCGGCAGGGCAGGGCGCTTGGTCAGCAGGGCGATGCCCACCTCCTTCCGGGCCAGGTCCAGCAGATTGGCCGCCCGGTGGTTGGTCAGCACCACATTGGGGGTAAATCCGGCGTTGGTGCAGGCTTTCACACACAGGGAATACATGAAGGTGTCCTTTCCCAGCAGCATCAGCGGCTCGTTGCGCAGATGCTCGATGCGGACGAAATCCCGCTTGGCAAAGGGATGATTTTTGGACATGAAGGCGCAAAGGGTATCGGTGGTGTAGTGAATTTTGTTGAATTCATCGTCGCCCATGTCGCCCTCCCGCAAAAAGGCAAGGTCGCACTGGCCGGAGCGGAGCTGCTTCGTCAATTGCAGGGAGTCCCCTTCAATAATGTCCAGACTGAAGGAGGGATTTTCTTTTCGGAACCGGGAGATCAGGTCGGTAATCTGGTACTGGGCCATCACCGGGATGGTGCCGATGCGGATGTTTCCGTGCTCGGCGTTCAAGGCGTTTTTCAACGCCGCGTCGAATTCGTACCGGGTGGCGGCAATGCGCTGGGCATAGGGGAGCAGCAGCGCACCGAAACTGGTGAGGGAGACCTTGCGGGTGCTCCGGTCAAACAGGCTGACTCCCAGCTCCTCTTCCAGCGCTTTGATGTGCCGGGACAGGGAGGATTGAGAGATGAACAGCTGATCCGCTGCCTCCATATAGTTGCAGGTTTCAGCAAGAATCACAAATTCACCAATATAACCGATTTCCATGGACAGCGCTCCTTTGAAAATGTGGGCAATGGGGATGGGATTATTGCACCGTCTGCATAAATGATAGCGGATTCTGGATTGATTGTCAACAAGCAAGGTGTTAAAATAGTGGAAAATTAGTGAAAATGACAAGAGGAGGCAAATCATGAGAGCTGGAGCAGCCGCAAAGCCCCTGGTATTCCCGGAGGATTTCTTCCCGGCGGAGGGATTTGCACGACAAATCGATACCCTTCACGCCCGGGTGCTGGTGCTGGAGGAACAGGAGCGCCATGCCATGCTGGTGCTGGAGATGACTTCCATTCCACCGGAGGAGGTGGAGGCAATGGCCGCCATACTGCGGGAGGAAACCGGCGCCGCTTACACCTATGTGCTTGCGACCCACACCTTTTCCGCTCCTCATTTCATGCCGGATCACCTGCTGAAGGACCGGGAGGAACGAAGCAAAAAGCAGGCATTGCAAACGGTTGTATACACCGCGGTGCGTCAGGCCGCCAGGGAAGCGGCAGTGGGCCTGCGGGAAGCCAACGTGAAAATGGGTGTGGCTGACTGCCCGGTGACAACCGCCCGGGATGTGCTTACCCCGGACGGCTGGTGGGTAGGCAACAACGGCCCGGGAGAAGCAGATCGGCGCCTGACCGCCCTTCAGCTGACGGATGAATCGGGAGAAGCCATTGCAGTCCTCGTTCATTATGCCATTCAGTCCTCTGTGCTGGATGGATCCCAGCTCCGCAGCGGCGGAAAAGCGGTGTCCGGCGACCTGGCGGGACGAATGGCCGAGCAGCTGGAGACGGATTTGCATGTGCCGGTGCTGTTTCTCATCGGCGCAGCAGGGGATCAGGCCCCCAGAGCCAAGGCAAAAACCGACTGGTTTGAACAGGGAATCCGTAGGGAAACGGATTTGCAGGATGATGCCATCCCTCTGCTGGAGGAACAGGCCGTCGAAATGACCGACGCGGCCAAGAAGGCGCTGGAGAGGGCTGTCCCCCTGGGCGGTACGGAGCTCCGACACCGCAGCTGCAGCGTGATCCTGCCCGGAAAGGTGATTAACCGGAACCTGCGGGAGCTGCATCCCACCAAAGAGCCGCCCTATGTGCCGGAGGGTACCAACGAACAGACCATCGAGCTGCTGCAAATTGGAGAGATCAAGCTGGTGGGGGTGAAGCCGGAGCTGAACTGTATCACCGCCCGGGAAATTGCCGGGGATGACCCTATGGTGCGCATCGTCACCCTATGGAACGGCGGGGCCAAGTACCTGGCCGACCGGGAATCCTGCCGGCGCATTACCTATGAATCCCAGAATTCCCCCTTCTATCCCGGCGCAGCGGAACGCCTGGTGGAAGCGGCGAGAGATCTCCTGTCATTTCAAAAATGAATTTCGTTTATGCCGGCAAATTGTCCGCCTGGGTTTCCGATCAATGCCCAAATGGATTATTGCAGATTGCGCATAAATGATGCCGCAAAGCGGTTTGATTTCCGGTATTTTGCATGATACGATGGTGTCACCAAAGAGGTTGGCGCCTCGAAAACAGAATTGACATCCAAGACGGATGTTGATCAAAGATTAAGGAGGAACACACTATGAAAAAACTTCTGGCAGTCCTGCTGTGCCTGTCCATGGTTCTGGGCTTCATGGCAGCCGCACCCACCGCATCTGCCGCAGCCGACAAGGTTGTGGTTGGCATCGCTCACGATCCCGGCAACATCGGCCCCTTCCAGGGTATGAGCGCCGGCCGGATCGGCATTCTGTTCACCACCTATGAATTCCTGGTTTCCAAGGTCAATGGCGTTCGGGTCAACTGCCTGGCCAAGGAAATCACCCAGGTGGACGAGCTGACCTATGATGTGGAAATCTATGACTACATCTACGACCAGGCCGGCAACCACCTGACTGCTTCCGATGTGGCCTGGAGCTACAATACCGGCATTGCCAGCGGTAACCTGCCCAAGCTGTCTTCCATCGCCTCCGTTGAAGCCACCGGCGACTATGTGGCCCGCTTCACCTTCAGCGCTCTGGCTGCCGGCGACCTGGACGCCCTGCTGATGGAGTGCCCCATTGTCACCCAGGCTGCTTATGAGGCAAGCCCCGACCAGATGGCCACCGACCCCGTTACCACCTCCGCTTATCAGGTGAGCGAGTATGTTTCCGGTTCCAAGATCGTCTATGAGAACACCGGAAAGTACTGGCAGACCGACGACAGCCTGGTGCCCCAGACCTCCAAGCACAACATTCAGACCATCGAGGTTGACATCATCCCTGACTCCGCCCAGCTGACCAACGCACTGAAGACCAAGGCCATCGACGTGTCCGTGTGGCTGTCTGCCACTGACGTTCCCGACTTCAAAGGCGTGGAAGGCTTCACTGTCAGCCAGATGCCCGAGAACACCACCGAAATGCTGATTTTCAACTGCGCTGAAAACTCTCCCTTTGCGGGCAACAAGGAACTGCGTCAGGCCATCGCCTACGCCATTGACTCCGAGATGCTGGCCATGGGCGCCTACGACGGCGATGCCGTGCCCGTCAAGACCTACGGCAACACCAAGTATGCCGACTATGTGGAAAAATGGAACGACGAAGAATACTACGAGTACGACCTGGCCAAGGCTCAGGAGCTGCTGGCTGCCTCCGGCGCTTCCGGTCTGAACCTGAAGCTGATGTACGTCACCGGCGACCAGACCGCCATGATGGCTACCATTATCCAGGCTCTGCTGGGCGAGCTGGGCATCAGCGTGGAGCTGGCCGGTTACGACTCCCAGCTGTTCAACCAGTATAAGTTCGACGGCGCTGATCAGTGGGATCTGATGCTGGACGAAGCGGCTTCCTCCACCAACCTGGCCAACGTCTACAAGATGATCTGGGACAGCAACAACTATGTCCACGAAGGTGCTGTCAACTATGTGGTTGACGAGACCCTCCAGTCCCTGCTCATCGCCGCTTCCGACGAAGCCACTCACAATGATGAGACCATGGATGCCTTCCATCAGTATCTGAAAGAGCAGTGCTACGGCATTGGCCTGGTGCAGAGACTGAGCAACGTGGCCCACACCGATACCATCAAGGCGATGGCAACCTGCTTCCGCGGTCAGGTTCTGCCCGGCGCCTGCGAATACTAAGGCAACAGCAAAACACCTGAATAACGGAAACGGCGGCGCTGCGACCCTTATCCGGCCGCAGCGCCCCATTGGTTTTATGGAAAGCTGACAAAAAGGAGAAAAGAAACATGGGCCGGTATATTCTAAAACGACTCCTGTGGATGATTCCAGTCATGCTGGGCATTGCGATTCTGATCTTCTCGATCATGTATATCTGCCCAGGCGACCCGGCGGCATCGGTTCTGGGAACCGGCGCAACCCAGGTGCAGATTGAAGCAAAACGCGAAGAAATGGGCCTGAACGAGCCCTATCTCGTTCGCCTTCTGGATTACCTGGAGGATGTGTTCCTCCACTTTGACTTGGGAAATTCCTATATGTACGGCACACCGGTGATTGACGGCCTGCTGGAACGGATGCAGTATACGGTGGTCATTGCGGGGCTGTGCATGTTGTTGCAGATATTGATTGGTACACCCCTGGGAATTGTGGCGGCCACCCACCGCAACGGCTGGGCGGACCGCATCTGCATGTTTGTGGCCATGCTGGGCGTCAGCGTCCCCGCCTTCTGGCTGGCATTGATGATGGTGGTGCTGTTTTCCGTCCGCCTGGGCTGGCTTCCGGCCTACGGCATCGGCGGCATCCAGTATTTCATCATGCCCTGCCTTGCCAACTGCCTGGCGGGCATCGCCTCCCAGGCCCGGCAGACCCGCTCCAGTATGCTGGAGGTGCTGCGCTCCGATTACATCACCACCGCCCGTGCCAAGGGCCTGAGCAACCGGGATGTGCTGTTAAAGCACGCTCTGCCCAACGCCCTGATTCCCATCATCACCATCGTGGGCAACGGCATGGGCATGATGCTGGGCGGCACCGTGGTGATTGAAAATGTGTTCTCCATCCCCGGCGTGGGCAGCTATATGACCACTGCCATCAACAGCCGCGATTACCCCATCGTCATGGGCGGCGTTTTGATGCTGGGCCTGATTTTCAGCCTGATCATGCTGCTGGTGGATATCGTGTATGCCTTCGTGGATCCCCGGATCAAGGCACAGTATGAAGGAAAAAAGAGGAGGAAAGTCTAATGCGTAAACAACAGGATTTGACCTCCCGCCGCCGCAAGGAAGGACAGTTCACCCAAGTCATGCGGCGTCTGAGCAAAAACAAGTCCGCCATGTTCGGCCTGTTTCTGATTATCCTTCTGGTCCTCGCTGCCATCTTCGCGGAGTGGATCATGCCCTATGACTATGCGAAGATGGACATCATGAACAAATATGCCGGTGTCAGCTGGAAGCACATCTTCGGCTGTGATGAGCTGGGGCGGGATATTTTCTCCCGCTGCCTGTATGGCGCCCGGGCTTCCCTGAGCCTCGGCCTGCTGGCCTGCCTGATCTCCACCCTGGTGGGTACCGTTCTGGGCTCCCTGGTGGGTTACTTCGGCGGCTGGGTGGATACCGTGGTAATGCGGCTGCTGGACATTCTGCAGGCCATTCCCGGTATGCTGCTGTCCATCGCCATTTCTGCTGCCCTTGGCCCCGGATTTGTTAACACCATCATCGCTCTGTCCATCGGCGGTGTGCCCATGACCGTCCGGCTGCTCCGGGGTTCTATCCTCACCGTCCGGAAGCAGGAGTACATTGAAGCTGCGGAAAAGATCAACTGCAGCAAATTCCGGGTCATCACCTCCCACATCCTGCCCAACTCCATTGCACCGCTCATCGTCTCCGTGACCATGGGCATCGGCAATACCATCCTGCAGGCGGCATCCCTGAGCTACATCGGCCTGGGTGTTCAGCCTCCCACGCCGGAATGGGGCGCCATGCTCTCCGCCGGCAAGGCCGTGGTGATGAAGCATCCCCACCTGTGCCTGTTCCCGGGCCTTTGCATCATGCTGGTGGTGCTGTCGTTCAATATGCTGGGCGACGGCCTCCGGGATGCCATGGACCCCAAGCTGAAGAACTAAGGGAGGGGCTAAAATGGAAAAGAAAGAACTGCTGTTGTCCGTCAAAAATCTGACCGTGGAGTATACCTCCGACGGTGAGGTGATCCATGCGGTAAATAATGTGTCCTTTGAGCTGGAAAAGGGCAAGACCATCGGCCTGGTGGGCGAAACCGGCGCGGGCAAGACCACCATTGCAAAGTCCATCCTGCGCATTCTGCCGGAGCCTCCCGCCAAAGTGAAAAGCGGCACCATTGAATTCGAGGGCAAGGAACTGTTGAGCCTTCCCGAGGATCAGATGCGGAAAATCCGGGGCAAGAACATCTCCATGATCTTCCAGGACCCTATGACCGCGTTGAATCCCATCATGCGCATCGGCGAGCAGATCGCCGAGGTCATTGAGCTCCACGAGCACTGCGGCAAGGCCGAGGCGGTGCGTAAGGCCAAGAAAATGCTGGAAATGGTGAACATTCCCGGCGAGCGTTACTACGAGTATCCCCATCAGTTTTCCGGCGGCATGAAGCAGCGTGTGGTCATCGCCATGGCCTTGGCCTGCAACCCGGACCTGCTGCTGGCGGACGAACCCACCACCGCCCTGGACGTGACCATCCAGGCCCAGGTGCTGGATATGATCAACGATTTGAAGAAGGAATTCAACACCTCCATGATCATGATTACCCATGACCTGGGCGTGGTGGCGGAGGTTTGCGACACGGTGGCGGTGATCTACGCCGGTGAGGTGGTGGAGTACGGCACCAAGCGCCAGATTTTCAAGAATCCTTCCTTCCCCTATACCGTAGGCCTGTTCGGCTCCCTGCCGGACCTGAACGCCGATGTGGACCGGCTGTCTCCCATCGAGGGCCTGCCCCCCGATCCCAGCCACCTGCCCCAGGGCTGTGCCTTCCATCCCCGCTGCCCCCATGCCACCGAAGAATGCCGCAAGGAGCATCTGCCCCTGGTTGACCTGGGAGAAGGCCACCTGTGCCGCTGCTGCCGCGTCAACGAAATCAAAGCCGGAAAGGAGAACTGACCCATGAGTACGCCATTGCTGGAAGTTCAGCATCTGAAAAAGTATTTCGATACCCCCAAAGGGGTGCTCCATGCGGTTGACGATGTCTCCTTCAAAATTGAGAAGGGCAAGACCATGGGCGTGGTGGGCGAGTCCGGCTGCGGCAAATCCACCCTGGGCCGCACCATCATCCATCTGCTGGAAAGCACCGACGGCAAAATCATCTTCAACGGACGGGATATCACGCACCTGAACCGGAAGGAAATCCACGAGATCAACGAGAAGATGCAGATCGTCTTCCAGGACCCCTATTCTTCCCTGAACCCCCGCCAGACGGTGGAGGAGGTCATCAGCGAGCCGCTGAAGCTCTCCAAACGATTCAAAACCAGGATGGCCTTGCTGGACGAAACCGACCGGCTGATGAAGCTGGTGGGCATTGATGAGCGTCTGCGCCATGCCTATCCCCATGAGCTGGACGGCGGCCGCCGCCAGCGGGTGGGCATTGCCCGTGCATTGGCGCTGAATCCGGAGTTCATCGTGTGCGATGAGCCGGTTTCCGCCCTGGATGTGTCCATCCAGGCTCAGGTGCTGAACCTGCTGCAGGATCTGCAGGAGCAGCAGGGACTGACCTATATTTTCGTGACCCATGACCTGTCCGTTGTCCGCCACATCTCCGACGACATCTGCGTCATGTATCTGGGTCAGCTGGTGGAGACTTCTCCTTCCAAGGAGCTGTTCAAGGCGCCGCTGCATCCCTACACCAAGGCGCTGCTGTCTGCCATTCCCTCTACGGACATCGACCATCCCCACGAGCGTATCCGCCTGAAGGGCGAAATTACCTCTCCCATCGATCCCAAACCCGGCTGCCGTTTTGCGGCCCGGTGCCCCTATGCCTGCGACAAGTGCCATGAGCCCCAGAAGCTGGAGGAGCTGATGCCCAATCACTTCGTCTCCTGCTGCCGGGCAAGGGAAATCAACGGCCTGTAATACACCGAAAATGTCAGGAAGTGAATGGAATGTCTGAAACAAATACCGTGCAGATGCTGAGCCTCACCGTGGTCACCTCCGCTTCCGGCGGGGGACAGAAAATCGTCTCCGTGGCGGTGGAGTACAGCGATGTGATGAGTTGGCGGGACCTCTCCCCCCAGGATTACCAGGTGGAGGGCTTTACCCTGGTGGATGTGTGCACCTCGGAAACCGTGCGGGGAGAACCGGCGGATCAGGGGCGGTTTGTCCAGCTGCTTCTGGATAACACCGGGGAAGAGACGAATTTATGCGCCATGGAGGGCCGCGGTCCCCACGCCAGAACCGTGGTTCGCAAACCCGTTCTGTTCGTTACCCAGAACCGGGAATTGACGGCTGCGGACGGTATGTGCGTGCCGCCCTTTACCCATGAAGCCACCACCCGGGTGGATCTGGGCATTGCGGACAGCTTCCTGACCACCAATTTTACAACCAGCTCTGGCAAGAAGCTGAAATACAATCTCTATATTCCGGACCAGCTGGTGCCGGGGCAGGAATACCCCATCGTGCTGTTCATGCACGATGCCGGGTCCTGCTCCGACGATCCCCACGCACCCCTGCTCCAGGGAACCGGAGCCACGGTCTGGGCCATTGAGTCCTATTACAGCCGCCGGCCCTGTTTCGTGCTGGCTCCTCACTATCCCGATGTGTGTGCCAACGATGAGTTTGAAGTGACCTGGGAGGCGGAGGCAACGGTGGAGCTGTTAGATCAGCTGTGCCGGATATATGCCATCGACCGCCGCCGGATTTATGGCACCGGGCAGTCCATGGGCTGCATGATGCTCTGCGAGATGCTCCTTCGTCACCCCCACTATTTTGCCGGCTGCCTGCTGGTGGCGGGGCAGTGGGACCCGGAGCGCATGGCGGCGGCCAAAGACGAGAACCTGTGGGCCATTGTGTCCAGCGGAGATAAAAAAGCCTTCCCCATCATGGGCAGCTGTATGCGAAACATGGCGGCGGCAGGAGGCAATCTGTGCACCGGACATATTGACGCCCGGGCGGATGCCGCCTGGCTGGATGCCGCCATCCGCAGCCAGAAGGCCCACGACGCGAACTTGAATTTTACCTGGTTTGAAGGCCGCAGCATTGTCCCGGATGGGATGGATGTGAACCCGGGGGCCCATCACGTGTGCACCTGGCGCAAGGCCTACGACATCAAAGCCCTGAGAGAGTGGCTGTTTGAACAGCGCCTGACATAGGAGTGAAAACATGATCGATTTTTCCTGCAAGCATGATATCTGGCTGGAGGACGAGGACGGCAGCCTCCAGCGCATGGATGAGCCGTTTTTCAAATCCTGGGAAATTGCCCCAGGCACCTGGAAAATCCTCAGCGACGGAGATTTCTCTTACCTGTTGGAAGGGGACGATGAAGCAATCCTCATCGACTCCGGCTATGGCGCGGGGAATATCCGGGAATACGCCCAGAGCCTGACGGAGAAACCTCTTTCCAGAATCTGCAATACCCACGACCATTTTGACCACACGGCCAACAACTGCTATTTTGACCTGGCCTATATGTCCGCGGAAACCCGGCCCCTTGCCACCCGTCCCTTCCCCAGCTTCCAGGGCATTGCGTTCCCCCGGGATTACCCGGTGGAGATCGTGGATGACGGAGATGTGATTCCGCTCACCGGCCGGGACCTGAAAGTCATCAAAATCCCCGATCATGCAGTGGGCAGCCTGGTATTTTTGGACGAGAAGCAGCGTATCCTTTTCTCCGGCGACGAGTTCATGCCCTGGGGAAAGATGCTCCACGGCGGTGTAGCCCATTGGGCAGCCATGTTGGAAAAGGTCATGGCCGTCCGGGACCGGTTTGACCGGATGTTCGCCGGCGGGGGAGAGGTGGATGCCTCCATAGCAGAAAAGCAGCTGGCCTGCGCGAGATACATCCTGGCGGGCCATGAGGGAACCCCGGTTGGCCCCGGTCGGTTCCCCGGCGAGGAGCGGATTGATGACCAGGGCCGCCGCATTTGGAAGCGGCGCATTCCCCATCCCGGGGACGGCCCCAAGGACATTAACGCCGGATTGGAATGCAAGCGGGAAATGAAATACGCAGGTACTTCCATTACCTACGACATTCGCCACATCAACGACTGATTCAGGAGGCATCCACATGGGCTTTTTCAGCCGGTATTTTGAAGGCTACTCTGAGGAAAAACGTCCCGGGGACGATGGCAGAATGCACACGGTACGCACCTACCGGGGCTTCTGGTATGCCCCGGCGCTGTCCGGGCCCCAGCGGGTGCTGCGGTGCGCGGGCTACCTGGCGCTTTATGCCGCCGGCGCGGCGTTTTTCCTGGCCGGTGCATCCCGGCGGGAGATTGCCAACAGCACTTCCTATGTGGGCCTTGCCACCGGCGTGAGCCTGTTCGCCCTGCTGATCCAGGTAATCCCACTGGTGGGGTGTGCCTTCGGAAAGGCGCGGCAGACGGTCTATCAGTACCGCTCCGGCTCCAAAACCTGCATTCTCTGGTCCCGCATCACCGCCGGAGTTATGGCCCTGACCGCAGTGCTGGCGCTGCTTGCAGGGCTGCTGGGGGACGGAATCGGGTTCGCCCCGCTGCTTTTTGCGCTGGGCAGTCTCTGTGAGGCCGGAATTGGACTGACAGAAAGCAGGATTGAGTATCGCACGGAACATAACGAAAACGCATAAATCAGGAGGTAGGTTCCATGGTCATCGATGGAAATGTGTACTGGTTCCCGGAGGCAATGTTCACGGACGAGACGTTGTTCTCCCGGTTCGTTTCCGATGCCCCCAGAGGTTACGGAACAAAGATTTATATGAAAGACAACGGCGGCAGGAAACAGATCGTGGTGGAGCGCCCGGTGGGATGTCCCGGTGTGGATTACATGGAAGGGGATTACATTCTGGAAGACCAGATGGCAAAGCTGAAAGCCGCGGGAATCAGCCATGCGGTCTTGAAGGTGCCCTGCGTGAATGAATGGATGAGCCTGGAAATGTGCCGCTATTTCAACGACGGCATGGCTGACTTTGCCCGCCGCTCCGACGGCTTCTTCACCGCCCTTGCCGTCATTCCGCCCTGGGGTGAACCGGCGGCCTTGAAAGAGCTGGAACGCTGCCGCAGGGAACTGGGGATGAAAGCCGTTCAGCTCAGCGCCCATTATGGGGAGCTTTATCTGGACGATCCGGCCTTTGCGCCTCTGTTTCAAAAGCTGGAGGAGCTGGGCATGAATGCCTATGTGCACCACACCCCGGTGCCTGTGGAGTATAACAGCCTGAAGGACTACAACAACCTGCGCCGCTCCTACGGCCGCTGCGTGGATCAGATGACCGCCGTGAGCCGGGAACTGTTCAGCGGCATGTTTGAAAAATATCCCCATGTGAAGATTGCCCACTCCATGCTGGGCGGCGGTTTCTTTACCTACAAGGATATGCTCATGCCCCACGGCCCTGCCCAGCCGGACAATTCCGGCCGCTTCACCGCCACGCCGGACAGTATGCGTAAGCATCTTCAGAACAATCTCTATTTTGAAATGTCCCATGCCCAGCCCTGGGGAGAGGTGAATCTGAAAGCTGCCGCAACCATTCTGGGGGCGGATCACATCGTTTATGGATCTTCCTACCCGGTAAAAGCGGACTGGATGACCGGCGGCCCCGATTTTGTGCGGTCTCTGGGCCTGACCCCGGAGGAAACCCAAAAAATCCTTTGCACCAATGCAGAAATGCTGTATCTCTGAAAAGCAAGGAGGACAAGACCGTGAATCGTTTCCGTGCCGTCAAATCCCTGCTGATGAATGCCCCCATCTCATTAACCATGAGCTTTGTGGCCCAGACCATGAACATTCTCCTGGGCCATTTGGATGGCTTCCAATGGGGGAGCATGGCCATCAGCTTCTGCTTTTCCTACTTTCTCGCCTTCCTGATTTTCTGGTTTATCCCCACGGAAAAGCTGGGCTTCACCCTGGCGAACCGAATGAAGGCCAAACAGGGCACCTGGACCTTTGACATCTGGGTGAATCTGGTGGTGAACACCGTTTTCTGCGTCATTATGACGGCGGTGATGGGGTGGTTTACCGCCTGCCTGATGGGCGGCGCGCCTCTGAGCGTCGTTCCCCGCGGCTTTGCGGAGATGATCCTCCCAGTGTGGGCCTGCTGCTTCGTGGTCAGCCTGCTCGTCCAGCGTCCGGCCATCCGCCTGGCAAAAAAACTGTGTGATACTCATTCTTGATTAAAATCTTTCATATCAGCTTGGTCTATTGGCGCAATACTGCGTTATCGTCACTTGCCATACATACAGTATGGCGGCGTTCCTCTGCCTTGTCTTGCACCAATATCCCTGCGCTGCTAATTAAATCTTTTTATCAAGAATTAGACAATATGAATAATTCTTCATGTATCCTCTGTTTTTCTCTGCAAAACGGGAGACAGCCGGCTGTGGCTGCCTCCCGTTTTGTAATGAGAGAAAATCCCCCCAAGGCACACCTTGGGGGGATTGGTTGAAGCAGCGGATGTGGAGTTAGCCCATTGCCATCTGAAAAGCATCCACCCCGTAAATCACCACCAGCATTCCTGCGGCAAGGGCCAGCAGCATGGTCTTGGGGCCGATGACCGGGAAATGCTTCCGCCAGTTTTCGTCCAGCCGGATGTTTTCCTGTTTTTTGCCTTTGATGAGGAGCATTCCGGCCACGATCAGCAGCAGTACGGCGAACACCAGAAGCAAACCGTCCTTGGCGGCTTCCACGGCAGAATGGATGCCGTTGCTGCCGAACAGTGCTCCTGCGCCGGCCAGTACCAGTCCCAGCACAGCGGCGATTCCGATTCCAATGGCTGCGGCCTTGCATACATCCAGGAGCAGGGCCGCGGCCTTTTGAGAGAACTGTTTCATCACTTCACGCAGTGGCAGGCAACCCAGTGGCCGTTGCCCACATCCCGCAGGGGGGGCATTTCCGCCGCGCACTGCTCGGTTGCGTATTTGCAGCGCATCCGGAAACGGCAGCCGGGAGGCGGATTGATGGGACTGGGCACCTCGCCCTCCAGCCGGATTTTTTCCTGGTCACGTTTCCGCTCCACCTCCGGGTCGGGGATGGGAATGGCGGACATCAGCGCCTGGGTGTAGGGGTGCAGGGGATTGTCATACAGCTCCTGGGAGGTGGTGAGCTCCACCAGGGAGCCAAGATACAGCACGGCCACCCGGTCGGAGATGTGCTTGACCATGGACAGGTCGTGGGCCACGAACAGATAGGTCAGGCCCATTTTCTTCTGCAGATCGATGAGCAGATTGACCACCTGGGCCTGGATGGACACGTCCAGCGCAGAGATGGGCTCGTCGAGAACAATGAATTCCGGGTTCACAGCCAGAGCCCGGGCAATGCCGATGCGCTGACGCTGGCCGCCGGAGAACTCATGGACGAACCGGTTGGCGTGCTCCCGGTTCAGACCAACCATCTCCAGATGCTTGTAGATCATCTCGGCCCGCTCTTTTTTGTTCTTGGCCAGATGGTGGATGTCGATGCCTTCGCCGATGATCTCGGCAACGGTCATGCGGGGGTCCAGGGAGCTGCAGGGGTCCTGGAAGACCATTTGCACGGACTTCTTGTATGCCAGTCGGTCCTTTCCCTTCAAAGTCTCCGGGTCGACGCCCTTGAAGAGGACCTCGCCGGAGGTGCGGGAGTACAGACCGATGCAGGTGCGGCCGCAGGTGGTTTTGCCGCAGCCGGATTCGCCCACCATGCCCAGGGTCTCACCCTTGTAGATGTCGAAGGAGACATCATCCACGGCTTTCAGGGTGCCGCCGCTGACATTGAAGTATTTCTTCAGGTGGCTCACATGAACCAGAACTTCCTTGTTTTCAGGCATGGATTTCATCTCCTTTTTCCGGCATTTCTACCTTCGGGGCCATGGGATGGTGGAGCCAGCAGGCGGCCTGGTGGCCGTTGCCGAAGTCCGTGTATTCGGGCATCTGCTCCTTGCAGATCTTCATGCAGTGCTCGCAGCGGGTGCAGAAGGGGCAGCCTGCGGGGGGATTCAGCAGATCCGGAGGCGTGCCGGGAATGGAGGCCAGGGTCTGCTTGTTGTTCAGGTCCAACCGGGGCACGCTGCGGATCAGGGCCCAGGTGTAGGGATGGCGGGGGCGATAGAAGATGTCCTCGCTGGTGCCCCGCTCCACAATCTTTCCGGAGTACATCACGGCGATTTTCTGAGCCATGTTGGCCACCACGCCAAGATCGTGGGTGATCATGATCACGGCGGTGTTCCGCTCCTTCTGGAGCTGCTTGATAATGTCCAGGATCTGGCCCTGGATGGTCACGTCCAGGGCAGTGGTGGGTTCGTCGCAAATCAGCACCTTGGGGTCGCAGGCGAAGGCAATGGCGATCATCACACGCTGGCGCATACCGCCGGAGAATTCGTGGGGATACTGGTCCACCCGGCGCTCCGGCTCGGGGATGCCGACGATGCGAAGCATCCGGATGGCCTCCTCATGGGCCTGCTTCCGGTCCATGTTCTTATGGGCCATCAGGTTTTCCATGATCTGCTTGCCCACCCGCATGGTGGGGTTCAGGGAGACCAGTGCATCCTGGAAGATAATGGCGCACTGACCTCCCTTGTAGGCCCGCCACTGTTTTTTGTCGTAATCCAGAATGTTCTCGCCGTGGTAGAATATCTTACTGCCGGGCTTTACCACGCCGTTGGTGCGCTGCACCAGGCCCATCACTGCTTTGGCGGTGACGGATTTGCCGCAGCCGGATTCGCCCACAATGGCCAGCGCCTCGCCCTCGTCCAGGGTGAAGGACACGCCGCGCACGGCCTTGACTTCACCGGCGTAGGTATTGAAGGAGACACTCAGGTTTTCAACCTCAAGGATATGTTCCTGCATATTCATTTCTCCTTCCTTACTGACGGAGCTTGGGATCCAGCGCGTCACGCAGACCATCACCCAGCAGATTGAATGCCATCACGATGATACACAGCACCAGGCAGGGGAACAGCAGCTGTGTGGGATAGAAGTCGATGGTTTGCTGTCCCAGGGAGATGAGAACGCCAAGGCTGATTTCCGGGGCGGTCAGACCGATGCCCAGGAAGCTCAGGCCGGCCTCCGTAAAGATGAAGCCGGGAATGGCGGTGGATGCGTTCAGAATCAGAATGCCCAGCATGTTGGTTACATAGTGCTTGGAGATGATGCGCATGGGGCTGGCACCCAGCACTTCGGCAGCATAGACGTACTCGGTTTCCTTCAGCTGCTTGATCATGCCCCGCACCTGCCGGGCTGTGGAGCACCAGGCGGTGATGCTCAGGGCAACCAGCAGGGCGAACAGGTTGTTGCCAAGGATCATCATGATCAGAATGGTGAGCAGCAGACTGGGAAGGGAATTGATCACCTCGATGATTCGCATCATCAAATCATCTACCCAGCCGCCGAAATGGGCCATGATGGCGCCGTAGATGGTTCCCACCACAAGCTTCAGTGCGGTGGCCACCAGGGCGATGATGATGGAAGCCCGGGCACCCATCCAAACGCGGGAGAACAGGTCACGGCCCAGGTAATCGGTGCCGAACCAGTACTCCGCGCTGCAGCCCCGGTTCTTCATTTTCACGTTCTTGGTGATGAAGTCATAGCCCCGGATATAGGGCCCGATGATGCACATGATGATCAGAATCACCAGAACCACCAGAGAGGCCATGGCGACGGGATTCTTTTTCAGTCTTCGCCAGGCGTCCTGCCAGTAGGAGATGGTGGGCCGGTCGATGCGGTTGGCTTCTTCCAGCGTGTAGCCTACGACCTGAAAATCTTCGGGTTTATACATAGAGCAGCATCTCCTTTCTCAGCGGCGTTTTTTGCTGGGCAGCTGAATCCGGGGATCCACCACCACATAAAGAATGTCGGTGACAAACAGCACCAAAATATACAAAATGGAAATCAGCACCGTCTCACCCAGAACAATGGAAAGGTCCTGGTTGTTCACGGCGGTGACATAGTACTGGCCGATGCCGGGGATGGCATAGATGCTCTCAATGAAGAACGAACCGGTGATGCACATGGCTACGGACATAGGCAGCTGGGTCATCACGGGGATGAAGGCATTGCGCAGGATATGCCGGCGGATGATCTGCCCCTGGGACAATCCCTTGGACTCTGCGGTGAGCACATACTCCTGATTGACCACATCCAGCATGGAGGTCTTCAGAAGACGGGCATAGGTGGCAATGTAGGAGAAGCAGCCGGTGAGGGTGGGCAGCACGGTGTATTTCCAGCCGCCAAACCACAGCTCCGAGCCGCTGGGCCAGCCGATGGTGGGCAGCCAACGCAGGGTACCGGCAAAAATCTTCTGGAGCATCAGGCCGAAGATCAAATGGGGAATGGAGATGAACAGCACCGATAGCGTGACCACAAAGTAATCCACCCAGGTGCCCCGCTTCATGGCGGCGGCAATGCCCAGCAGCAGTCCCACGGAAACGCCCAGCAGCATCTGCTGGATACCCAGGCGAGCCGATACCGGCAGACGGGTCTTCAGCAGGCCGGTGACTGTCTGACCGGCATAGACGAAGGATTCGCCGAAATCGCCCATGCACATTTTCTTCATGGTCAGGGCATAGCGTTCCATAATCGGCTTGTCAAGGCCGTAGCGCTGATACAGCGCGGTACGGCTGGCTTCCGGCAGATGGTCTGCCCGCTCGGTCAGCGGATCGCCGGGGACGGCTTCCAGCAGAAAGAATGTGGCAGTTGCGATCAGAAAGAGTGTGAGCAGCAGTTCAAAAAACCGCCGGATCGTGTATCGTAGCATTCCTTGTCCCTCCTATGGCAAGAAAGGGGCTGTAGGAACAGCCCCTTTCTTTTAATCACGAGATCCGTTCGAACGGATGCTTACTCTTCCACGTAGCAGATGGTGAATTCCGCGCTGGCGCCGAAGGAAGAGGTGCGGTAATCCTTCACCCGATTCTGCAGCAGCACCTGCTTGGTGGCGTAGTAGATGGGAGCGAAACCGCAGTCCTCCAGCAGGTAAATCTCTTCCATCTCGGTGTAGACGGCCAGACGCTTGGCCATATCGGTCTCACCGGTGAGGGAGTCGCACAGCTCATCGAACTTCGCGTTGCTGTAACCGGCCATGGAGGTGCCGTAAGCATTGGTGTACACGGTGTACAGGAAGTCCATGGGATCGTTGTAGTCGGCATACCAGCCGCTCATGAAGAAGTCGTAGTTGCCTTCGTTGCGCTCGGCAATGAACAGCTTGCTGTCGCCGGCGATGTTCAGCTCAACCTTGATGCCCAGAGCCTCTTCCAGAGACTGCTGCAGGTACTCACGCTCGGCCACGGCGGCGGTGGTGGAACCGTTGGTCAGGAAGCTCAGAGTGATGTCGCTCATGGGGGTGGTGACGCCCAGCTCGTCCAGGCCCTCCTGGAACAGAGCGCGCAGAGCCTCGTAGTCACCGGTGTAGGCGGAAGCCTCTTCCTGGATGATTTCGCCCACCTGGCTGCGGAAGGAAGTGCCATTGAAGGTGATGGCAGGAGCAACATAGCTGTAAGCGGGCTTGTAAGCGCCGTAAACGGCATCGATCATCTCTTCACGGTCGATGGCGTAGGAGATGGCCTTGCAGATCTTGGCATTGCCCATCAGGCCGGAGGGACCGTTGTTCAGACGGTTGAACCGCAGACCCTGGGTGCCGGGATAGTCGGTGACCAGGTACTGGTACTTGCCCTCGGCAGCTTCCTTGGCGAATTTGATGGCGTAATCGCCGGTGGGCTGGTACTGATCCAGCTCGCCGTTTTCAAACATGGTGGCAGCGGTGGACTCCTGGGGAACGATCAGCCAGGTGACGGTATCCAGATGTACGTTCTCGGCATCCCAGTAGTAGGGGTTCTTGGTCCAGACCATGGAGTTGTCTTCCACCAGCTCGCTCATGCAGAAGGGGCCGTTGTAGACGCACAGCTTCCAGTCGGTGCCCCAGGCTTCGCCGGCGGCCTCAGCCAGGTCCTGACGGGTGGGGTAGGTGGGAGTGGCGACCAGCTTGCTCTCGAAGGTGGGATCGGCGACCTTCAGCGTGATCTGCAGGGTGTAGTCATCCAGAGCAACGACGCCCACGTCTTCCACGGAGCCTTCGCCGTTGTAGTACTCTTCGGCACCCACAACGCCGAACAGGAAGGAGGCGTAGTCATAGTTGTAAGAGGGGGTCAGCAGGCGGGTCCAGCCGTAGACATAGTCCTTGGCGGTGACGGGCACGCCATCGGACCAGCAGGCGTTCTGACGCAGGTGGTAGGTGTAGACGGTGCCGTCCTCGGACACGTCAACGCTCTCGGCGCCGGCCAGGATGAAGTGCTCACCTTCGGAGTCGGCCACGTTGCGGTACAGGCCGTCGTAGCAGGCAGCCATCATCCAGCGCCAACCCATGTCCTGGACATCGTAGTTGTTGCCGAAGGCTGTGGTACGGACGTTGACGTTCTGCTCAGCGAAAGCGGCCATGCTCATGCAGCCGACAATCATCAGAAGAGCCAGAACGAGGGATACGAATTTTTTCATGAAATAACCTCCTTGTGTTTCCGACAAAGCCATATGTATTTTCGACAAAGTCAAACATATTTTAACATTGTATGAAGATCTTGTCAATCCAAAACCGGGGAAAATGTATTTATGTGTCGAATTTCACTCGGTCATGATGCGCAGAATTTCCTGATCGGTTTCCATCATGCCGTCGGAACCCAGCCGGGCGATATTGCGGATGGTATTTTCCACGCCCTTGGAAACGATGCCGTCGCCGCCGTAAAACTGCTGGCCGTTGCAGTACATATCGTAGCCCAGGAAGGCTGCGTCCAGGGCGGCGGCAATTTTGGCTGCGCAGGAAGGCTTGGCGCCGTCGCAGACCACGCCGGAAATGGTGGCCAGGGAGTTGACCAGAGTGTGGGCGATCACGTCGATCCGGCCGCCCTCCAGGTAGGCGATGCCACAGCCGGCGGCACAGCCGGCGCTGATGGCGCCGCAGTAGGCGGAGAGGGGACCGATGCCGGTTTTGATGTGGATGGCCAGCAGGTTGGATACCAGCAGCGCCCGGTACACTTGCTCCCGGTCCGCGCCGATGGACCGGGCGTATTCCACCACGGGGACGCTGACGGTGATGCCCTGGTTTCCGCTGCCGGAGTTGATCACCACGGGCAGTTCACAGCCGCTCATACGGGCATCGCTGCCGGCGGCGGCCATGGCTTTTGCTCTGGAGCGCACGTCCGTATGTCCGGAGGCCAGAATCACGCTGCCCACATTGGCACCCCAGTTGCCCCGCAGTCCCTCCTGGGCGATGGCCATGTTGTATTCGATCTGACGGTCCAGCAGCGCAGATACCCGGCTGACGTCCACCGTGTCCGCAAATTCGATGATGTCCGCCACGGTGAGTTTGCCGGTGTCCGTTCTGCGGGTGCCGCCTTCTTCCAGAATCTTTTCCTCGGAGAAGAGCACCTGGCCGTTGCGTTCGATGTAAGAGACGTTGGTATGGTGGCGGGAAATCCGGACGGCTGCAGAATCCTTTCCCCGTTGGGCGGTGATGAGGATGTCCAGCTTGTCACAGTCCCGCATGGGAACCACCCGGATGGGGGTACAGTCCATATATTCCCGGATTTTCCCAATCTCCTCCGGAGTGACTTCGGAGATCACTTCCAGCTCCCGATCCTCCCGGCCCGCAACCACGCCGGCGGCAGCGGCGGCCTCAATGCCCTTCAGCCCGCCGGTGTGGGGGACGATCACACTTTTTACATTTTTAATAATGTTGCCGCTGCAGCCCACGGTGATTCGCTCCGGCAGACCGCCCAGCACGCTGCGTACCTTTGCGGCGCAATAGGAGATGGCGATGGGCTCGGTACATCCCATGGCGGGAACCAACTCTTCGGCAAGGATATCCAGATAAAGTCCTGCTAGCGCTTCTGTCATGAAAAAGACCTCTCAATCTCAGTTTTTCACGGTGGCGGGGTCACCCGTTTATACGACTTATTATGACAGATAATCCGCAGTTGTCAATTATGAAGTTTTTGAGGCGAATTCAGCGGAGAGGTTTAAGGCAACACCGCATAATGGGGCAAGGAGATTCGGCGAGAGATTTTGACCCGAGCGAAAGTATGGAAAATGTGGGAATACTGGATGAATTTCCCATTTTTCATACTGCACGATTGGGGCAAAAGATCCGCCGAAGCCCGCCGCTCCCATTGTGCGGTGTTGCCCTAGTATAAAAAGGAGATTGACGGATTTGCGGGAAGTATTGGAGCAATGTATCCCTGTCTGAAGAAGATGATGAAAAGATACGGTTTTGTGATCTTCGGAACAGATATGCCAGTTTGCCTGCGTTCCGGAATACATGAAATTACCTTTCGCCGGTGCAAAAAAATCCCCCGTCCCGTAAGAGACAGGGGGAAAATGGTGCCGGTGACCGGACTCGATTACATTATGGTGCCAGCGTCGTCAAGCCGACGCCGAGAGACAGTCCACCGGACTGTCCCATTTAGATAGGTTCGAGTCCGAGCTCTTTACCAACGAAAAAGCACCCCCCACGGGGGGTGCTTTTCTTGTTGGTGCCGGTGACCGGACTCGAACCGGTACGCTGTCGCCAGCGGTGGATTTTGAGTCCACTACGTCTACCATTCCATCACACCGGCTTTTACCGTGATAATATACCATAACTGCGGGGGAAATGCAAGAGAAAAGTTTCGAGTGCGCCTTAATAAAAAGACAAGAATTGGGCAGCAGGTATTGCTTGACAGATTGTGAGGGGTGGTCTATAATGGGTGATATCGATTTCCAAAGGAAAGAAAAACCAAAAATTGGAGGGAATGCCATGAAAAAAGGACTATTTGTAGTATTAGTTCTGGTTTTGGCTGTTGCGTTTGCTGCCAGTGCGATTTATCTGGCGGCATATTTTACGGACAGCGCCAAGAGCCAGATGGCGGATAACGACCGGGCGGACAAAGTCAGCCAGATGCGCCAGGAATACACCGAAAGCCAGACCACCCAGGCAACAGAGACCACTGAGCCCCAGGCCACCGCAGGCGCAGACCCCACGGAGACTTCCTTCAATCCCTATGGCACCCCCGGTGTCAGCGGATACGAGGATGAGTACTTTACTCCCGATGAGCTGGAGCCGGAAAATATTCCGGAACGTCCGGTGCTCCAGAGCGGAAGCGATCTGCTGCCCTGGTATCAGGAGCTCCACAATGAGAATCCGGATATGATCGGCTGGCTGGAGATTCAGGATTCCAAAATCAACTACCCCGTGATGCAGACCTCGTTGGACAACCCCAACTACTATCTGTACCGGGACTTCGACAAGAATGAATCCTACCGCGGCTGCATCTATGCCCGGGAGGAATGCGACGTCTTCAAGCCCAGCGACAACATCACCCTGTTTGGCCACAACATGAAGGACGGCAGTATGTTCGCCTACCTGGGCAACTACTACAACAAGTCCACCTGGGAAGAGAATCCTCTGATTTTCTTCGATACCCTTACCGAGTCCCATGTCTACAAGATCTTTGCCGTGTTTAAGACCTCCGGCACCGACGGCGTGGGCTTCGCCTACCACCTGATGGCGGATGCGGAAAACGAGGAGGAGTTCAACCAGTTCGTTGCCACCTGCAAGGAGCTGGCCTTCTACGATACCGGCATTACCCCCGTCTATGGCGACAAGCTGCTGTGCCTGTCCACCTGCGAGTACACCATCGACAATGGCCGGTTCGTGGTCGCTGCTGTCCGGATTACCTGATAAGTACAAAGGGGGCTGTTCACCGGGGTGAGCGGCCCCCTGAAACGTTCATATTTCGTCTATTTACTTTTTCCCGAAAGAATGATACAATACCCGTGTTCGTGTTCAATTATCCTGCTTTTTTAAATCCTTTTTTGAAAAACAGTTCCGTTGTCACACGCGGAAGGGAGGAGACCGCTTGCGTCGATTTATTGAAGAATTAAAAGATTTTTCCCAAAAGGGCGACTGGGTTCTGCTGATTCTCTGCCTGGTCACCTCCGGTGTGGGCTGTATCTGTGTGGCCAGTGCCACCAACGCCGCGAAATTCGGAAGCAACACCAAATACATCCTGATTCAGCTGGTGGCCACCATGCTGGGCATTATGATGTATGCCATTGTATCTTCCATTGATGTGGATTTCATGTCCGAGCATCGGGGATTGCTGGTTGCCTTTAACATCTTTATGCTGCTGCTGCTGATTCCCTTCGGCGATGACCACAGCACCGGCAACAAGAGCTGGCTTACCATCCCTCTGGTGCCCGTCAGCATCCAGCCTGCTGAGATCTGCAAAATCGCCTATATTATCATTATGGCGTCGGTAATGGCGTCACACCAGAATAATATTTCCAGCTTCACTTCGGTAATGCACATGGTGTTCCATTTGGCCATCCTGGTTGGACTGAACATGGTGCTGTCCGGTGACGCGGGCGTGTCGCTGATTTTCGTGTTTATCTTCGCCGGCATGACCTTTGCCGGGGGCGTGAGTATCTGGTGGTTTATTTTGGCCATTGGTGCCATTGCGGCGGCGGTTCCGGTGCTATGGCAGTTTTTGGGTACCTACCAGCAGGAGCGAATTCTGGTTTTGATCGACCCGGAATTCGACAAGCTGGGAATCGGTGCCCGGTATCACAGTAAGATCAACCTGCAGTCCCTTACCGGCGGCGGCCTGACGGGACAGGGCCTGTTCAATGGCACCCGAACCCAGGATGGCAACCTGTTTGCCCAGCACACGGACTACATCTTCTCCTCCATTGGCGAGGAGTTGGGCTTCTTCGGCTGTGTGGCGGTCATGCTCCTGGAGATTGCCATCATTGCCCGGTGTATTCAGGTGGGCGCCCGTTGCCCGGACTATATGCGCCGGCTGATCTGCTTCGGCGCTGCCTCCGCTATGATGTTCCAGGTGCTGATCAACGTGGGCATGTGCATCGGCGTTATGCCCGTTATCGGCCTGACGCTGCCGCTGATCAGCTATGGCGGCTCCTCGGTGGTGACCATTTACGCCATGCTGGGACTTGTGTCCGGTGCCTACGCGCGACCACAGTCGCTGAGTCATGAACGTTACATTCAACCACCATATCGGGAATATCGCATCTAAAAAATCCCCCATCTGTCCCGTAAGGAGCAGATGGGGGTCGCTGTATTCAGGGGGAAACGCAGCGTGGAATTGTTGTTTATCGTACACGCCGCCCCTACGGCGGCTGAGCAATTGTCTCAGTCTGGTACGCAAAAACGTTACCGTGCACTGCCCGGGAGTCCCGGAGAATGCACCACCCCGGTGCGCCATTGTCCGCGGGCACTGCCCGCCAAATTACAATTTACCGATTTCTGCTTCAGGCGGCAGCGGGGGCGCGGCGGCGGGCGACGAACTGCAGGGCCGCCACAATGAAAGCCAGAGCAATGCCGCCGAGGTCAGTGACGGTGCCGGGTAAGATCAGCATCAGACCACCAACCAGGCAGAGGAGGCGCTCATACCAGGGCATATGCTCCAGCAGGTAGCCTTCCAGGGAGGCGGAGATACAGCAGATGCCGATGAAGGCGGTGATGCAGATGAGGATGACTTCCAGAACGTTGGTGTCGATGAGCAGCATGGCGGGGCTCATAGCGAAGGCGTAGGGCACGATGAAGGCGCCGATGGCCAGCTTGGTGGCGGTGACGGCGGTTTTCATGGGGCTGGCCTTGGCAATGGCCGCACCGGCGTAGGCAGCCAGCGCCACGGGAGGTGTCAGGTCAGCCACAATGCCGAAATAGAACACGAAAAAGTGGGCAGCCACGGTGGGCACACCCATCTGCACCAGAATGGGAGCGCAGGTGGCGGCCATGATGCAGTAGGTGGCGGTGGTGGGTACACCCATGCCCAGTACAATGCAGCATACCATGGTCAGCAGCAGGGCCAGGAACACGGAACCGCCGGCCAGAGCCACCACACCGCTGATGATGTTGCTGGCCAGACCTGTCATGGTGATGGTACCGGCAATGATGCCGGCGATGCCGCAGGCTGCGGCCACGGTGATGGTACCCTGACCACCGGCAGCCAGAGCTTCCAGCAGACGCTTGGGGGTGATGCGGCTGTCCTTATTGAACATGGAAACCACGATGCAGGCCACGATGGAGATGGCGGCGGCATACTGGATGGAACGGGAACTGGTGACCACCAGGTAAATCAGCAGGAACAAAGGGAAGAGCAGATAGCTCTTTTTCAGCAGGGGCAGTACCTTGGGAAGGTCTTCTTTTTTCAGGCCCTCCAGGCCCAGTTTCTTTGCCTCCAGATGGACGGAGATGAAAATACCGGTAAAATACAGCACCGCGGGGAGAATGGCCCGGAGCACGATGCGGCTGTAGGGTTCCTGCACATATTCCGCCATCAGGAAGGCGGCGGCGCCCATGATGGGGGGCATGATCTGTCCGCCGGTGGAGGCGGCTGCCTCGGTGGCGGCGGCAAATTCGGATTTATAGCCGGTCTTCTTCATCAGGGGGATGGTTACAGAGCCGGAGCCCACGGTGTTGGCCACGGAGGAGCCGGAAACAATGCCCATCAGGGCACTGGCAACAACGGCAACCTTGGCCGGGCCGCCGGAGAAGCTACCCACCACGGTGTTGGCGATCTGGATGAAGTATTCGGCAATGCCGGTACGCTCCAGGAAGGCACCGAAGATGATGAACACCACGATGAATTTGGAGCAGACGTTCACGGGGGTGGAGAAAATGCCCTCCTTGCTGTAGAACAGCTGGCGCACGGCATAGCTGACCCGGCGGAAGAAATCAGGGTTGGACAGGCCCACCGTCAGGGCGTAGATCAGGAACGCGGAGGCCACCAGCAAAATAGGCAGACCCACGCTTCTGCGGCAGACCTCTGCCAGGGACAGAATGCCGATGATGCCGATGACGATCTGATAGGTTTTGAACAGGGCACCCTGGTGGATGATGCTCACGGCGTTGAAGGTGAAGTACAGGAAGGAGCCCGTACCCACCAGCATCAGAATGATGTCATACCAGGGGATGTAATTCGTCCGCTGATGCCCCTTCCGGGCGGGGAAAATCAGGTATCCCAGAAAAACAATGAACGCAACAAAGGAGGTCAGGCGGATCTCCTCCAGCCAGCTGGCGAACAGGGTCACATACAGGCAGAACAGGGAAAAAGCTGCGAGAATGCAGGTGACCACGATTTTGGGAGTTCCTTCCCAGACGCGGGTGTTGGATTCTTTGTCATATTTTTTCATGACGGATTCCAGATTGTCATGGACGGGGGCGGAATCCGAGGTCTTTTTCTTGAACAGATTCATTCTTTCCTCCTTGGCTGCTGCGGTTGTGTATCCAAAAACGGCCTCGGTGAGATCACCGAAGCCGTTTGGAATGGCGAATGATTACTGTGCTTCCACGGTCACGCCCTGCTCGGCAAAGTACTTGGCAGCGCCCTTGTGGAAGGGAGCGGTCATGCCGCTGGTTGCGTTCTCAATGCTCAGCTCAGCGCCCTTGCCGTGCTCCTTGGCGATGTCGGCGGCGTTGTCGAAGATGGCCTTGGTGATGTTATACACATCATCCTCGCTGGCATTGGCGTCCACAATCAGGGTTGCCTTCACGGTGACGGTGTTCACATCCTCAGTCTGGCCGTTGTAGGTGCCGGCGGGAATGGTGTAGACAGTGTAGAAGGGGGATGCTTCCATCATGGCAGCGGCCACATCGCCGTCGATGGGCACCAGGTATGCGGAGTTGGTGGTGCACAGCTCAGTGATGGCGGGGGTGGGAGCGCCGGCCACGATAAAGGCAGCGTCGATCTTACCGTCCTTCAGAGCGTCGGTGCTGTCAGCGAAGCTCTGATACTGGGGCTTGATGTCATCCTCGGTCATACCGGCAGCGGCCAGCACGTCCACAGCATTGAAGTACACGCCGGAGTTGGGGGCGCCGATGGAAACAGTCTTGCCCTTCAGGTCGGCGACGGACTTGATTTCGGGGTCCATGGTGATCAGCTGCACAGCTTCGGCATACAGACCGGCAACAACCCGGAAGGAGTCCACCTTACCGGCGGATTCAAAGGCGCGGGTGCCTTCCCAGCCGTAGGCCATGACGTCGGACTGGACGGTGGCAAGCTGGTAGTCACCGGCCTGGATACCCTGGATGTTGGCCTTGGAGCCGTCGGTGGAGACGACGGTCACATCCACGCCGGCCTTATCCTTCATGTAGCGGCTCAGGATGTTGCCGTAGGCATAGTAGGTGCCGGCGGAACCGCCGGTGCCCATGGTCATCTTGGTGCTGCTCTTGGGCGCTTCCGTGGTAGCCTCGGTGGTAGCTTCCGTGGTAGCTTCTGCGGTAGCTTCGGTTGCGGGAGCGGTGGTTTCTTCGGTCTTGGGAGTGGATGCGCAGGCAGCCAGGGACAGAACCATCACGGCACCCAGCACCAGAGCCAGGATTCTTTTCAGTTTCATTGTGTTTTCCTCCTTATCATTAGAAAAAACTTACAGGGCACATTATATAATAAAGCATGAATTTTTTCAAGGCGAAAAATGCAGAATGCCAATTGCCAACCTCCTTTGCCAACTTGCAAAAATTCATTTTTTGGAAATTAAATGGGAAAATCGAGAGGAATGGAAACGAAAATGAAAGTTTCGTTGCAAATTTATGAAAAGAAGATGTGCAAACTGCACAAGGAAAATGATGGGAAAGGTAAGAAATTATACATCATAGCCTAGGAATAATCTGGAAAACTTCTCCCTAGGACGGATGTTTTTGAAGGAAAAACACAAAATGGTTTTGAATACACCTCGAACTTGCAAAAAGAACAACTGTTTCCAAAACGCGGACAAATGATGCACATATTCTCCAAATTCCGCAGACATGTAAATTGTAATTTGGCGGGCAGATACGGCAAAGCCCCTCTTGGCTCTCCCTTTGGGAGAGCTGGCAGCCGTCAGGCTGACTGAGAGGGTACCGCAGTAAGACAATGGCAACCAAAATC
>JALFGI010000036.1 GCA_022777455.1 Clostridiales bacterium
GCCCGCGCGGAACCAACTTGCGGAATACACCAGTTCGGGCGAATTCGTACCATACCCGACATGGTGCCATTCAACGAAACGCTCACGTTCGTTACCTGGCGGGCGGCTGCGAGCCGCCCCTACAGTGGGGGTGGTCGTTCATCGGGAATATTCTCCTTTTCCACAATTTACATTTGGTGCTTGAGATGATATACTGTGGGCAGAAAGAGAAAGAGAGGTTCCTTCATGAAAACAACCTACCGTCTGTCCGAAACCGCCTTCCAGCTGGATGGCAGGATGCCGCTGAAGCAGGCCATCCCCCTGGGACTGCAGCATGTGCTGGCCATGTTCGTGGGCAATCTGACCCCCCTGCTGATCATCACCGGCGCCTGCGGCCTTGCCGGGGGTGAATTCGCCGGTCTGCAGCTGCACCTGCTGCAAAACGCCATGCTGGTGGCGGGCATCGTCACGTTGGTACAGCTGTTCTCCGTGGGCCCCATCGGCGGCAGAGTGCCCATCATCATGGGTACTTCCTCCGGCTTCATCGGGGTGTTCAACAGCGTTGCCGCCACCATGGGCGGCGGTGTGCTGGCCTATGGCGCGATTATGGGTGCCTCCATCATCGGCGGCCTGTTTGAAGGCGTGCTGGGCTTCTTCCTGAAGCCTCTGCGGAAATTCTTCCCCTCGGTGGTCACCGGCACCGTGGTCATGTCCATCGGTCTGAGCCTGATCTCCGTGGGCATCAATTCCTTCGGCGGCGGCAATTCCGCCAAGGACTTCGGCTCCATGGAAAATCTGCTGCTGGCGATTTTCGTGCTGGTGATGATTCTGATCTTCAAGCATGGCTTTACGGGCTTTGTCAGCTCCTCCGCCATCCTGTTGGGCATTATCTGCGGCTATGCGGCAGCCTTTATCATGGGCTTTGTCCTGCCCACCACCGGCATCACCGCCGAGGGGGTGGAGTACACCAAGGCCTGGGTACTGAACTGGAGCAAGGTGGCGAATGCCGCCTGGTTTGAAATTCCCAAGCTGCTGCCGGTGAAACCCGTGTTTGACCTGCGGGCCATTGTGCCGGTGCTCATCATGTTCGTGGTCACCGCCGTGGAGACCGTGGGCGACATTTCCGGCGTGATGGAAGGCGGCCTGGGCAGAGAAGCCACGGACAAGGAGCTCTCCGGCGGCGTCATCTGCGATGGGCTTGGTTCCTCCTTCGCCGCCCTCTTCGGCGTGCTGCCCAACACCTCCTTCAGCCAGAACGTGGGCCTTGTTGCCATGACCAAGGTGGTCAACCGCTTTGCCCTGGCCACCGGCGCCATCTTCCTGATCCTGTGCGGCCTGTGCCCCAAGCTGGGCGCTCTGGTGTCCATCATGCCCCAGTCCGTGCTGGGCGGCGCAGCGGTGATGATGTTCTCCTCCATTGTCATCAGCGGCATTCAGCTGATCACCAAGGAACCGCTTTCCGCCCGGAATCTGTCCATCGTCTCCGTGGCCCTGGGCGTGGGCTACGGCATGGGCGCCAACAGCGGCATTCTGGCCCAGGCACCCCAGGCGGTTCAGCTGATCTTCGGCGGCTCCGGCATCGTGCCCGCTGCCATGGTGGCAATCCTGCTGAACATCCTGCTGCCCAAAGAAAAAGCGGAGCAGTAATTCATTACCGCTCCAGCAATTCCACCAGGGTTTCCCTGGTGTCCACATCCGCAAGTTCATATTCATCCCGGACGGGGAGCACACGCACCCGTTCGGGATATTTTTTTGCCAGAAAGCCGCCGCCCTTTCCCTCCGGGAGGCATCGCAGCTCCTCAAAAGCCCAGTGGGGAAACAGGATGGGGGCGCCGGGCTGTCCCGCAATCCCGGGACGCCAGATGGCATCGGGTTCACCTTCCCAGGCGGAAATGAGCGCCGCCACAGTTTCCCGGCGCAGCAGGGGCTGGTCCCCGGGGCAGAAGAGGCAGCCGCTCACAGTACCGATTGCTTCCAAGCCCAGGCGGACGGTGTCGCTGCGATAAGGCTCCCCGTGAAGCACCGCCTCCACGCCCTGTTTGCGGCAAAAGTCAGCCACATCGGCGTGGCGGGTCACCACCACCCGGCGGGCAAACAGATCTTCCGTCGCAGAGAGGGCCCGGGCAATCATGGGCTGCCCATGAAAATCCGCCATCAGCTTGTTGCCCCCGAACCGCTTCCCCAGTCCGGAGGCCATAATGACACAGCCCAGGATTTTTGGGGGGAAATACCGATCAAATAATTCCCGGTTCGCCTGAATGCAGGCATTCCGGTAGGCTTCGTACTGTCCCAAAAAGGCTCTGCCCGCCGCCGTCAGGGTGCTGCCGCCACCGTCCTTGCCGCCTGCACTCCGCTGCGTCAAGGAATAACCCAGGGCGGATTCCGCCTGTTTGATGAGCTTCAGCGCCTTGCTGTAGGCCATCTCCATGGAAGCAGCCGCACTGCGCAGGGAGCCGGTTTCCTCCACCAGACGCATCAGGCGGCAGGGGCCTTCCCCGAAGAATTTCTCTCCGTTTTCGTCCAAAAGCTGAATTTTTGTCACCTGCTTCATCCGTATTCCTCCTCCAGCAGGGAAAGAATTCTGCATTGTTCCTCCCGGCTGCCCCCGGCGGGGTACACCGTGAGGGCAACATGGTGATATTTTTTTCGCAGCGGGCGCAGATATCCCTCCCGGACCAGCTTTGCAATGTGCTCCAGGGTGATGGGGGTATCCTCCCATGCCCCCAGGCAGGCCATCACCAGCTCCGGGCGGTGGGCCACCTCTTTCAGAGGCTTGCCAATGGCCTGCAGACCGCAGACCACCACAATTTCCTCCACATTATCATCAATCACCGGCTCGGACGCTTTGGGAAATTTGATGGGCTTTCGGGCGGAGCCGTCCGCCTCCACCAGCACCACATCCCCATGGCGGCAGACCCGGGCATAGGTTTCCGGGGAGAGGGCACGGATTTTCTCTCCCTCCGGGATGCCCGCCATGGCATAGCCCGTCCGGTGAAGCTGACGGATAATCTCCTCCGGGTCGTCGGTCAGCAGGGTATCCGGCTCAATGAACATATGGGTGGAGGTAGTGACGAACACGGTTTTCCCCGCCCCCCGATACTGTTCTGCCTGCCGGTGAATCAGGGTGGTCTTTCCACCGGCTCCCACAAAGGCTCTGATCATAGGTTTCCTTTCAGGTGGAGGATGGCCTCCAGCACGCCTCCGGCAATGCACCGGGCTTTGTCGGATATGGTGAAGCAATTGTCGTACTCTTCCGTCCGAGGATCGATGTCCGCGATTTTGAAGCCTTTGGTCACGGGATAGCCGTCCCGGATCAGCCCCCGGAGCAAGCCCGTGAGAGAAGCCTGCACCGGAAGTCGCCCATCCGCTGTTTCCACAAAGGCAATGGTCTGTCCCTGAGTCACCGTGTCCGTTATTTTCGCAACATTTCGCAGAATTCCTGCCGCCGGGCTGTGGATGACCCGTTCTTTTCCGAAGCCTGCGATGATGCCGGGAACGCCGGTGTTGGGGGCAGCGGAGCCGGAATAGAGGACCTTGCCCAGATTGTGGCCCCGCTTGGTTTCCACCACGGCATCTACATCCACCCCCGCTGTGAAGCCGGGACCCAGGGCCACGGTGATGGGGGCCATGTCCCGATGGGTGCCGAGATTTTTCTTGGCAAGAATGGCATCCACAACCGCAAGGGGCTGAAACGCATCCATGCAGTCCCCTTCCGGGTCAATCAGCATGGTGAGCGTTCCCTCCTTCAGGTAGGACTGTGCCTGCTCTGCGGAATTTGCAAGCAGGCAGGTCACGCCCTCCACGGTCTGACTGCCCTGGTACACAGCCTCCGAAAAGGCCACATTTCTGCGAATGGCGGAGGGGTTCTCTGCTTCCAGGACCAGCAGGTCAAAGCCGCACTGATGGAGCTTGTAAATCGTACCGGTGGCCAGGTCGCCGCCGCCCCGGACAATGATCAAATTATCGTTTATTCCAGACATATGAAGGAATCTTCCTTTTCTGTGACATAGCCTACCATCGCTGCCTGGGGAATTTTGTCCTGCAGCTCCCGCAAGCAGCTTTCCGCATCCTTTTCCGGCAGGGAAAATAAGAGTCCGCCGCTGGTCTGGGGGTCATAGAGGATGTCCTGCATGGCAAGAGGAATATCCCGACAGCGTTTCACACCGCCCCCGGCATACTGCCGGTTCCGATAGGCCCCGGCGGGGACCAGGCCCATGGAGGCAAACTCCAGGGCTTCGGGGTGGAAGGGAACGCAGTCCACCATAATGTGCAGGGTGCAATTGCTCCCCTGGGCCATTTCATACCCATGGCCCAGCAGGGAAAAGCCGGTGACATCGGTGCAGCTGTGCACCGGGAATCTCACCATAACATCCCGGGCGGTCTTGTTCAGGGTGGCCATCTGGGCATGAATTCGGTTCAGAACGGTGCCGTCCACCATATCCGCCTTGGCCGCCGTGGTGAGGATGCCAATGCCCAGGGGCTTGGTGAGGATCAGCACATCCCCGGGTTTGGCATTGCTGTTGGTCAGCACCTTTTCCGGGTGCACAAAGCCGGACACCGCCAGGCCATAGATGGGCTCAGCGCCGCGGATGGTGTGCCCGCCGGTGATGATGGCCCCTGCTTCATAGGCGGCGTCATAGCCGCCGCGAAGGATTTCCCGAATGGCTTCCTCCGGCATTCCCTCGGCGGCACAGAGAATGTTCAGCGCCAGCTTTGGCTCGCCGCCCATGGCGTATACATCGCTCATGGCATTGACGGCGGCGATCCTTCCATAGAGGAAGGGGTCGTCCACAATGGGCGGAAAAAAGTCGGTAGTCTGAATCAGGGCGGTGTTCTCGTCCAGCACATACACGCTGGCATCGTCGCTTTTGTCATAGCCCACAATCAGGCGGGGGTCAGAATGGGCCTGAAAGCCCTCCAGCATTTTGGCGAGGGTTCCGGCCCCCAGCTTGGCCCCGCAGCCGGCACAGTTTGCCAGCTTGGTCAGCTTCACTTCTGTTTCCATATCAGGGTCTTACAATGGCAGCGGCAGATTCCATGCGCTGCACAATGTCGTACATATTGGTCACGCCGCCCACTGCCAGCTTTTCCTTCAGACCGTAAAAGTCCAGGCAGGTGCCGCAGGTGAGTACGGTGACCCCCTCGGATTCCAGCAGCTTCAGATCCTCCAGGGTGTCGGCCCCTTCACAGGTCAGATAAGCCCCGGTGTTGTAGCACAGGATGGTTTCGGGCAGCACATCCTGCTTGGTCAGGGCGAACACAAAGGCTTTCATCAATGCCTTTCCCAGTTTTTCCTCTCCGGAGCCCATGGTGTTGGCGGAGAGCACCACCAGCAGTCCCTTCTTCCGGGCATCCACGGCGCAGGACACTTCCTCTTCCTGCTTGCCCTCGCCGCCGATGTGCATGGTGACGGTGTATTCCGCGTCGCTCTGCTTTTCTCCCACAGCGGAAAAGCCCATGTGCTGGGCGAATCGCTGCAAATTCTGCACGGCGATTTCATTGTCCACCCGGACGATGAGGGTATCCCCAGGGTTCAGGGCTTCGGCGGCTTTTTTCGCGTTAACCACAGGCAGGGGGCAGGCCATGCCCCGGGCATCCAAGATTTTTTCCATATTTATTCCTCCCGGGCAATTTCCTGTAGGGCGGAAATTGCGATGTTTATTTCTTCCATTGTATTGTAGTGGGAAAAGCTGAATCGGACGGCGCCCTGCTTTCCGGTTCCCAATGCATCGTGCAGCAGGGGAGCGCAGTGGGCGCCGGGGCGGGTGGCAATGCCATAGTCAGAAAACAGCACGTCGCTGACCTGGGCGGAATCGTAATCCCGGACGTTTAACGCCACGATGGGACAGCGGTTCTGTTGGGAAAAGTCGCCGTACAGAGTAATTCCGGGGATGTTTCGTACCCCTTCGTAAAACGCCCACATCCGTTCCAGCTCTTTTTCCCGGAGGGTGTGAATTCCCGTTTCCAGCAAATAGCGCACCCCGGCGTTCAGGCCCGCCAGGCCGTGGGCGTTCAGGGTGCCCGCCTCCAGGGCGGTAGGCATCCGGGCGGGATGGGCCCGGCTGTGGGACTGGATCCCGCTGCCGCCGGTGAGCAGGGGGCGAACCGTCACCCCCTCCCGGACATACAGCCCGCCGGTTCCCTGGGGGCCCAGGAGGCTCTTGTGCCCGGTAAAGCAGAGGATATCAATGCCCATTTTTTGCACATCGATGGGGAACACCCCTGCCGTCTGGGAGGCATCCACCAAAAATAATAGCCCATGGGCTTTGGCAATGGCACCAATGCGGCCAATGTCCAAAAGATTGCCCGTCAGGTTGGAGCCGTGAGTACAGACAATGGCCCGGGTATTGGGGCGTATGGCGGCTTCAAAATCTTCAAGGCGCACCCGCCCCAGGTGGTCGGCAGGCACGATCGTCAGCGCCGCCCCCTGGGCTTCCAGCTCGTACAGGGGGCGCAGGACGGAATTGTGTTCCAGCACCGTGGTAATCACATGGTCGCCGGGATGCACAGTCCCTTTGATGGCAACATTCAGGCTCTCCGTTGCGTTGGCGGTAAAGGCAATCCGGGCAGGGTCCTCCGCGCCAAAAAGCTGTGCCACCGCGCACCGGGCTTCATACACCGCCCGGGAGGCAAGGAGTGAGGGCTCATGGACCCCCCGGCCGGGATTGCCGAAGGAAGTCAGTGCCCGGGTTACCGCCTCTATAACGGCGGGAGGCTTTTGCAGTGTGGTTGCGGCATTGTCAAAATAAATCATAATCTGTTTCTGTCAAATCATCAGAAAATAGACACCCTGGATGGGGATTCCGGCACTTTTCGCCCCTTCCAGCAAGGTTTCCTCCGTCTTCGGCTCGGCGCACCAGGCCAGGCCGCAGTCGGCGGTGATTGCCCCGGGCACCGGGATCATCCGCCCCGGAAGCTGCCGGGTGATGCACAGGCTTTCCATGGCCATGGCATCGGTGGTGGTGTGGAAGGTGATAACTACCTTTTCCCTTTTCTGAATCATCGGCTCCATCCTCGTTGTAGTTTGAAAAGTATAACGCCAGTATAACAAATCCGCTTCCCAAAATCAACCGATACTGCTATAATGGAATGGTGATACAACCGAAAAGGAGCTTTTTCGATGATTACCATACAGAAATACGTCCGGGCCCAGAGCCTGGAGGAAGCCTACCAGCTGAATCAGAGCAAGCGAAACCGCATTGTGGGCGGCATGATGTGGATGCGGCTGGGGCGGGGCAGCGTGGGCACCGCCATCGACCTGTGCGACCTGGGGCTTAACACGATTGAAGAAACCCATGAGCAGTTTTCCATGGGAGCCATGGTTTCCCTGCGGCAGCTGGAGCTCCATGCCGGGCTAAACGCCTACACCTGCGGTGCCGTGAAAAACGCGGTGAAGGACATTGTGGGCGTCCAGTTCCGGAACATGGCCACCCTGGGCGGCAGCATCTGGGGCCGGTTCGGTTTTTCCGATGTGCTGACGATGTTCCTTGCCATGGACTGCTATGTGGAGCTGTACAAGGGCGGCATCGTCCCCCTGGAGGAATTCGCAGGCAGGAAGAAGGACAACGACATTCTGGTGCGGCTGATCGTGAAGAAAACTCCCGGCAAATTCGTCTACACCGCCATGCGCAACCAGCGCACGGATTTCCCGGTGCTGGCCTGCGCATTGTCTCAGGTGAATGGCACCTGCCGGGCCGTCATCGGTGCCCGGCCTGCCAAGGCCATGGTCATCCGGGACGAGGAGGGACTGCTGGATGGGGGCATTACGGAAGACAGCGCCAGGTCCTTTGCCGAATTTGTGGCGGGCACCGCCCCCACCGACAGCAATATCCGCGCCAGCGCCGCCTACCGCACCCACCTGATCCGGGTGCTGACGGAGCGGGCCGCACTGGAATTGGGAGGAATGTGACATGGACATCAAGCTGAAACTCAACGGAAAGCCCATTGCCGCCCAGATTGAAGCGGACACGGTGCTGCTGGATTTCCTTCGTGATCACGGCTGCTGCAGCGTCAAGCGGGGCTGTGATACCTCCAACTGTGGACTGTGCACCGTTCTCCTGGACGGGAAGCCCATCCTCTCCTGCTCCATGCTGGCCGCCCGGGCGGACGGGCACAGCATCCAGACATTGGAGGGCCTGCAGGAGGAGGCCGCCGACTTTGTGGGCTTCATCGCCGATCAGGGTGCCGACCAGTGCGGCTTCTGCAATCCCGGCTTCGTGATGAACACCATCGCCCTGCTCCGGGAAAATCCCGACCCCACCGACGATGAGATTCGGGCCTTCCTGGCAGGCAACCTGTGCCGCTGCTCCGGCTACGACGGACAGCTCCGGGGTATCCGTAACTACTTAAACAGCCGCAAGGGATAAGGAGGACGCTATGGAACAGAAAGAATACAACGTGGTGGGCAAGCCCTTCCGCAAAAAGGATTCCATGCAGCTCCTGCTGGGAAAACCCGTCTATGTGGAGGATGTGACCCCGGACGCCCTGGTAGTGAAAATTCTCAGGAGCCCCCACCCCAACGCCATGGTGCAGGAAATTGACGTCAAGGCCGCCCGGCTGGTGCCGGGGGTGGTGGACATCTACACTTGGATGGACGTGCCCCAGACCCGGTTTGCCATTGCCGGACAGACCTATCCGGAGCCCTCCCCCTATGACCGGCTGATTCTGGACCGCCATGTGCGCTTTGCCGGGGATGCCGTGGCCATCATTGCCGCGGAAACCGAAAAGGCCGCCGCCAAGGCCATGAAGCTCATCAAGGTAACCTACGATGTGCTGGAGCCGGTGCTGGATTACCACACCGCTCTGGACAATCCCATTCTGGTGCACCCGGAGGAGGATTGGCTGCCCCCCTGTGAGGTGGGCGGCACCAACAAGCGAAATCTGGTAGCCAGCGGCGTGGATGCCGAGGGAGATGTGGAGGGTGTTCTGAAAAGCTGCGACATCGTCCTGGACCGTACCTTCCACACCAGGGCCTTCCAGCAGGCCATGATGGAGCCCTTCACCGCCTACGCCGAAATGGACCGCTACGGGCGGCTCCACCTGATCTCCTCCACCCAGATCGTATTCCACACCCGCCGTATCCTGTCCCGGGCCCTGGGGATTCCCAAGAGCCGCATCCGGGTGGAAAAGCCCCGCATCGGCGGCGGCTTCGGCGCCAAGCAGACGGCGGTGTGCGATGTATATCCCGCCTTTGTCACCCTGAAAACCGGCCGTCCCTCCCGGATCACCTACACCCGCACCGAGTGCCAGATCGCCGGTTCTCCCCGGCACGAAATGGAAATCCGGGTACGGCTGGGTGCGAATCAAGACGGAAAAATCCGGGCCCTGGACCTGTACACCCTGTCCAACACCGGTGCCTACGGTGAGCACGGACCCACCACCGTGGGCCTGTCCGGTCACAAGAGTATCCCCCTGTACACAGGCTCCCTGGAAGCCTTCCGGTTCGGCTACGATGTGGTGTACACCAACCTCCAGGCCGCCGGTGCCTACCGGGGCTACGGTGCCACCCAGGGCATTTTCGCCGTGGAATCCGTGGTCAACGAACTGGCGGAAACGCTGGGCATGGACCCCACCGTCCTCCGGGACCGGAATATGGTGAGGGAGGGCATGGTCATGCCCGCCTACTATGGCGAGACCGCCAACGCCTGCGCTCTGGATCGCTGCATGGCCCACTGCCGGGAGATGTTCGGCTGGGAGGAAAAGTACCCGGTGCGGGACATGGGCAATGGGAAGGTTCGGGCCGCCGGCGTGGCCATGGCCATGCAGGGCAGCTGCATTTCCAATGTGGACGTGGGCTCCGCCACCGTGAAGCTCAGCGAGGACGGCACCTACAACCTGCTCATCGGTGCGGCGGATATGGGCACCGGCTGCGACACCATTCTGGCTCAGATGGTGGCGGAAATGATGGACTGCGACTTGGATGACGTAGCCGTGTTCGGCGCGGACACCGATGCCTCCCCTTACGATTCCGGCTCCTACGCTTCCTCCACCACCTACATCACCGGCAAGGCCGTGGAAAAGGCCTGTACGGAGCTGAAAGCCAAAATCTGCGCCATCGGCGCCGAGCTGCTGGGCTGCGAGCCCGAAGCCGTGGTCATGGAGCGGGGGAAGGTGCGCAAAATGGGCACCGATCAAACCGTTTCTTTGACGGATATCGCCTACCGCACTCAGGTGGGCTGCAATACGGCAGCGGAAGCTACCGCAACCCATTCCTCTCCCGTCTCTCCGCCGCCCTACATGGTGGGCATGGTGGAAATCGAGCTGGACAAGAGGACGGGCCTGGTCACCATTCTGGACTACATGGCGGTGGTGGACTGCGGCATTCCCATCAACCCCGCCCTGGCCCGGATTCAGACCGAGGGCGGCATCGTCCAGGGCATCGGCCACACGCTCATGGAGAACGTGACCTACGACAGCCATGGCCGTCCCGGGGAAAGCTCCTTCCTGCAGTACAAGCTGCCCACCCGGCTGGACATGGGCAAGCTGAAGGTGGAGTTTGAGCACAGCCACGAGCCCACCGGCCCCTTCGGTGCCAAGTCCATCGGCGAGATCGTCATCAACACCCCTGCCCCCGCCATTGCCCATGCCATCGCCCGGGCCACCGGCGTCTGGCACCGGGAGCTGCCCATCACCCCGGAAAAGGTCGCCATGTCGCTGGCCCGGGAGCGGTAA
>JALFGI010000089.1 GCA_022777455.1 Clostridiales bacterium
GGTCCAGTGGAGCCGGGAGAAAACTCCATCGGGAGCATCATAGTAGGTGGTTTCCATTCGGATTTCCCGGAATCCCCCATAAATGGCTTCGATGTTTTTCAGTTGTTCTTCGGTTGCCCGGTATTTCAGTTCAAATTCCCGTCCCATGATGCGTGCTCCTTTGCAGAGAATAGGTTGTATGATGTGCTTGCTGCCCTTACGCGGTAAAAGATAAATTGTAATTTGGCGTACCGGAACCGACGTCCCCTTGGCTCCCCCTCTGGGGGAGCTGGCTGCCCCGTAAGGGGCAGACTGAGAGGGCTTCGAGTCCTATTCTCTTACTTCGGTACCCTCTCAGTCAGCCTGTTCGGCTGACAGCTCTCCCAAAGGGAGAGCCAAGGGGTGTTGCCGCATCTGCCCTCTAAATAACAATTTTCCGGGGCAGAAAACAGAGCCGGAAGGAGGATTTTCAAGTGAAAAATGTAAATTTGCTGATCAAACCGGCTTCCAGTCTGTGTAATCTCCGGTGTGAATACTGCTTTTATGAGGATGAAGCCCAGAACCGAACACAGCGCAGCATGGGTGTTATGAAGGAAGAACTGGCGGACGAGCTGATCCGGCAGGTTTTTGAGGCGGTGGATCCCGATGGTGCAGTCAGCTTTGCCTTTCAGGGCGGGGAGCCCACCGTGGCCGGCCTTCCTTTTTTTCGGCATTTTGCGGAAAAAGTAAAACAGTGCCGCCCGCCCAGAGTGCGGATCAGCTTTGCCATTCAAACCAACGGCACGCTGCTCAATGAGGATTGGGCACAATTTCTGAAAGCGGAAGGCTTCCTGGTGGGCCTTTCGGTGGATGGCTTCCGGGAGGCTCATGAGGCCCACCGGGTGGATGCGGAGGGAAACGGCACCTGGAAGCGGGTGCTCACCGCCAAAGCCCTTCTGGATCAATACGCCGTGGACTACAATGCCCTGTGCGTGGTCACCGGGCACTGTGCCCGGCATCCCGAAAAGGCATACGGGAGCCTGAAAAACCTGGGCTTCCGGTATATCCAGTTCATCGCCTGCCTGGACCCCATCGGCCATGACCGGGGGCAGGAACCCTGGTCGCTGACACCGGAGCGTTATGGCCGGTTTCTGTGCCGGGTGTTTGACCTATGGTACCGGGACTGGGTCCAGGGAAATTACCATAGCATCCGGCTGTTTGAGGACTATGTCCATGTCCTGCTGGGAGACGGCGCCAGCACCTGCGCCACCTGCGGAAAATGTGGCGCTTATCTGGTGCTGGAAGGGGACGGCTCCGCCTATCCCTGCGATTTCTTTGTGCTGGACCACTGGAAAATCGGCAGCATCGGGGAGATGACCATTGCTGATATGGCAGCCAGCGAAAAGACCGCTGCGTTTTTGCATTGGGGCAGTGTCAAGCCGGTGGAATGCGCCGCCTGCCCCTATGGCGTCATCTGCAACGGCGGCTGCAAAAACGACTGGTACACGGATGAGACCGGCTCCCACAACTATTTCTGCGCCTCCTTCCGGGAATTGCTGGATCACGCCCTGCCCCGGCTTCAGCAGATTGCCCGGGCGGAGCTGGCAGCAAAGCGGCAGCTCCGCCTGTGAAAAAATCCGAACCTGAATTCCGTGGGTGGAAAACGGGTTCGGATTTCTTATCATTACTTGGTTTGTGCTGCCGCGGATTCGCGGAATGCGTCGAATCGCTGCAGGACTGCCAGCAGTTCTTCGGGCAGCCGCTGCCGGCACTGTCGTTTCAGGTCCTCCGGGACGCCGTAGAAGCCCTCGGCCATGGAGCCCGCAATGCAGGTGAGGGTATCGCAGTCGCCGCCCAGGGAAACGGCGGTGCGGATCACATCTTCAAAGCTCTTGCCCTCCAGGAAAGCGGTGATGGCTTCCGGAACGGTTTCCTGACAGCTTTCCATATGATGGTAGGTGGGGCGGATCTCGTCGCAGGTTCTGCTCAGATCATAGTCAAACAGGGTTTGGATGTAGTCTTTGATTTCTTCTTTGGTGTAACCGGTTCTGGCAAAGAAAATTGCACAGGCGGTGGCTTCCGCGCCCTTGATGCCCTCCGGGTGGTTGTGGGTGACTTCCGCGGACAGCCGTGCCATCCGGCGAACCGTTTCCAGATCGTCAAAGAGCCACGCAGCGGAGGATACCCGCATGGCGGAGCCGTTTCCGTAGCTGCCGTAGGGCTCCGGGAAGCGGCTTCTCAACCAGCTGCGGAACATTCCGCCGTATCCCGCGTGGGGAAATGCCCGACCGAAGCGCCGCATGGACTGAATCAGCTGCCGGCGAACGTCTGCATCATCCGCATTGGGTGGGAGCGATAGAAAGGCGTCCGCTACCGCAAGGGTCATCACGCTGTCGTCGGTATAGGTGGATTCGGCAGAAAAAAGGGGAAAATCCTTGGTTTTGTCCCCCTGATCAAATTCATAGGGGCTGCCGATGATATCTCCTAAAATTGCGCCGTACATTTTTATTTCCTCCTTCTTTTGAAATCCTCGTCGATTCTCTGCCTCCAGCTGTTGTTCATCGGCGCGGTGCGGCGCACCTGGCATACCGCCTCGTTGACGGCCTCGTAGACCACTTCCGTGCCCACGCTGTCGGCGTAGTAGTTGGCGGCACGGTCGGCCCGGATGCCGAACCGGGCGGCTTCCCGGGCGGCGTCGATGTTGGCGCCCAGGAACAGAAATTCCCAGCCGTATTTTTCCTGCTGCCGCTGAATCATGGCTTTCACCTGGTCATAGGTGTAGAAATGGCTGGCATTTTCCATACCGTCGGTGGTGATGACGAATAGGGTCTTCTCGGGACGATCCTCTTCCCGGGCATATTTGTGGACGTTGCCGATGTGGTGGATGGCTCCGCCCACCGCGTCGAGCAAAGCGGTGCAGCCCCGGACGAAATATTCCTTCTCCGTCAGGGCAGGAACCCGGTCCAGGGGAATCCGGTCGTGAATGACCTCTGTTTCATTGTCAAACAGCACCGTGGAGATCAGGGCCTCTCCCGGTTCACCCCGCTGCTTTTCAATCATGGCGTTGAAGCCGCCGATGGTGTCTTTTTCCAGCCCCGCCATGGAGCCGCTGCGGTCGAGAATGAATACCAGTTCCGTCAGATTCTTTTTCATATTGTTTTCCTCCTAGATTGTGGTGTTTTTGTTTACACCCACAGTATAGGAGTTTTTTTGCACGCCGTGGTCAACTGCCAGGGGACATTTATCCTCCCAACAAGCTCTGGTCAAATTCAAACAGAGCCGCGTTGATGTCGAACAGGTTGTAATTTCCCTCCCGGATGAAGTACATGATAATCACGTCGAATTTGCTGCTGCTCGTCAGGGCGTAGCCTGCCCGGCCAATGAGATCCCGGGTCTGCTCCAGATTCAGTTCCAATGCCAGCGCAAGGGCAATCGCGGTGGGCTTGGTGGGCTGATAGTGGGGGTTTTTGCGAATTTTGGAGAAATGCTGCCGGGAAAGGTTGGCTTTGGTATAGATTTCGGAATCCTTCTTCCCGGTTTGATCAATGAGCTTCAGCAGGGTTTCGGAAAAGCCGGCATCCGTCTCCGCCAGCAAATCCGCAAGGCTGGGCTTTGCTTTGGGGAAAGGAAGGGAAAAGCCTCTGCCGGCAGCCTTCTTTGGTTTTGCTTCCGGCTGAACTGCCATTGGGGCACAGGGCGCGGCGTCAAAACAGGCGGTTTCCTCTGCCTGACGGCGGCGCATCTGCTCCTGAAGAATAAGCTTTTGCTCCATCCCCCGGACACCGCATTTGTCCGCCAGACCATACTGCTGGAGAGTTTTTTCCAGGATGTAGTTTTCGTCGATGAAGCTGGATACCCCCTGGAACAGCTTTTCGGACAGCTGGAAGGCGTCCCGGCTGAATACCACCAGGTAGACCTGCATCTCATGTTCCATCAGAAATTCGCTGATGGCGTTCATGGCAATCTGCAGGGCCAGGGGCTTGGGAAATCCGTGATTGCCCGCCGAAATCAGCGGAAAGGCTACGGACCGACAGCGGTACCGCCTGGCCAGCTTCAGGCTTTGCCGGTAACAGGAACGCAGGAGCTTTTCTTCATCGTGACTGCCGTCCAGCCACACCGAACCGACAGCATGAATGACATATTTTGCGTTCAGGTCAAAGCCGGGGGTGATGGCCGCGTCTCCCACCCGGATATTGCCGATTTTCTGCCGGGCTTCCAGCAGCTTCGGGCCTGCCGCCCGGTGGATGCCTGCGTCCACACCGTAGCCGATCACCGGTTTGGGATTGGCGGTGTTCACAATGGCATCCACCTGCATCTTGGTAATGTCGTTTCTGACGATTGCAAAGGGCATTTTTTTCACCTGCTTTTTAAAAACGGTGCCGCCAGGCTGGCGGCACCGTAATGAATTGAATTGGTGGCAGCTTCCGTTGCCGCAACCGCCTGGGTTTCCTAGCCGGCTTCGGGAATTTCGATGGCAAGGTACTTGTCCAGGGCATCCAGGACGCTTTCGTCCTTCAAAATGACGGAAATTTCAATGCGTCGGTTCAGGGCCTGGCCCTCCGGCGTGGAGTTGTCCGCCACGGGACGGGTGGAGCCGTAGCCGGCGGCACAGAAGTACTCGGCATAGGGAGCAAGGCAGCCGTTCCCGGTGACCATCAGATAGTTGAGCACCGCATTGGCCCGGCTGCAGGAAAGGGTGCGGTTGATGGTGTCGGTGCCGGTGCTGTCGGCATGGCCGCCGATGACGATGGTGTCCACATACTTCGCACTTTCGCTGGTGCCCATGAAGCTGGCAAGACCCACCGCAAGGTGGTCCAGCACCTGCCGGCTTTCCACCTTCAGGTCCGCTTTGCCCCGGGAGAACAGCACGCTCTCGCTGAGAATCAGATTACCGGTATCGCTGATAGTGATGGAGTTGGCGTTGCCCATGACCTCTTCCATGTTCTTTTTGATGGTCTGCACAATTTCCAGGCGAAGGAAGGCTACTTCCTCCATCTGCGCCCGGGCTTGGGACAGTTCTGCCTGGGTGTCGCTCAGGTAGACCTTCTGGCGCTCCATCTGGGCCTGCTGGGCTTCGATGGTGGCCTTCTGGGCTTCGATATCGGCCTGCTGCTGGGCAAGCTGGGCCTCCTGCTCCAGCAGAAGGGACTGCTGGGCATCCATGGCCATCTGCTGAATGTCCAGATCCAGCTGGGCACTTTCCAGGGAATCGGACAGGGACTGCAGCAGCTTCTCCTTATCCTCCACCTGGAGGCTGGTGAGGGTCAGCTGCTCCACGGTTTCTTTCAGCAGCTGCTCCTTTTTGGCAAGGTTATTGTTGGTGATGATATTCTGGATGTAGGCCAGCAGCATGAGGAAGAACAGAATCAGCGCCACGGCGGACATCATGTCCGTATACGATGGCCAGAACCCCTGTTCACCCCCGGTATCCCGGCTGGCGCTGGGTTTGTGGGACTTTTTCATTGCTTGTCGCTCCTTTCAGGGCCACGGGTCACCCGGCGGATTGCACCGGACAGCTCCCGCACCGCAAGATCCAGACGTTCCACGGTGCCCCGGAGGTTGTAGTCAAATTCGGAAAAGTCCCGTACGCCCTGGTTGAAGGATTCCACGGTGGCATTGAAGCCGTCCATGGTTTTCAGCAGTGCTTCGGTGGATTCGGCCAGACTGGTGCTCATGGCATCGGCGGCGTTGTTCATCCCGTTGGCCAGCTGCTGGACCAGCTCGGAATCGCCCTTTACCTGGTTGGAGCTCAGCCGGGGCGCGGTGCGGTGGTCCAGCCACAGCTCCATCTCGTTTTCCAGGCCCAGGCGGATGCTTTCCGGATTGAAGATGGAGCGCAGGATGGTCAGAATGATGGAGCAGGCCACGCCGAACAGGGAGGTGTAGAAAGCAACACCCATGCCGGACAGGGCGGAAAGCAGACCGCTGCCCATATTGTTCAGGGCGTTTTCCCAGTCGGCGGTGCTGCCCAGCAGCTCGGACAGGGAGGAGACGGACAGACTCAGGCCCAGGAAGGTACCCAGCAGGCCCATGGTGACAAACAGGGAAACGGCATTGTTCAAAAACCGCTCGCAGAGCAGGCAGAAGCTCATGTTGTTGCGGATGGCGCTGCTGATAATGGCGGGGGTGTTGGTCTCGGCACCAAAGGTTTTGTAGGCGACGGTGAAATCCTCCAGGGCGTCGTGCAGCACCCGGCTTTGATAGGTGTCACCGGTCTGGGCCAATTTGGCCTGACGGCGGTAGGTCCTGCAGACGACAAACAGCATTACAACGGCAACGGCAAACAATGCCAGGATCAACAGAATAACCAGCACGCTGACGGGGTGCATGTTTGAAAGTAATTTCATAAAAGGGCCCTCCTTTGTTGTTGGGTGCCCCGAAGGGCGGAAGATACACAGGCTGACTTCGATGGATTTGTGTATATTCCGCTTTATTCTATCATGAAATTTCAGCATCATCAATAGCCATAAGAAAAAACAAAGAAATTTTTTTGTATGAATCCACCCATAGGCCTTTCCCAAAAAGTCCTTTACAAACCAATGATAATATGATAAAAATGGAATATCCCCCAGGGGATAGAAAGAGAACGGAGGAAAGAATCATGTTCAACAATATCGGAAGCAAGATCAAAACCTTTGCCAAGGTGATGTGCTGGATCGGCATCATTGCCAGCGTGGTGGCCGGCTTGGTGATGATTGCCACCAGCTTTTCCAGCTACGCTCCCGCTGCAGGAATTGTGGCCGGCATTCTCACGGCGGTGCTGGGTTCCCTGTTCAGCTGGGTGGGCAGCTTTATGATGGTGGGCTTCGGTGAGCTGGTGGAAAACACCGCTGAAATCGCCGCCAACACCCGGAAAAACGGCTATAACAACTACTGAGAATATCTCCCCCATCGGGCTGCGGCATTGCCCGATGGGGGGATTCTTTTCGGTGGGTATTTTGCACGAATGGGGTGCACCAAAAATATGCAATCCTCCAAAATTCTGCAAATCGCAAATTAGTCTAATAAAATGGCCTCAGGTGGACATTGAGAACCGCTGATAAATGGATTACAATGAAACCATCAAACCTGCATTTTTCCGCAAATCAAAAAGGAGTGAACGAACATGAAAATTCTTTCTGTCTTTGATCCCGAATTCAAGCCCTATGGCAAGGTGGTCACCGGCATGGAGCAGACTTGTGCCGAAATCCTGAAGGCGCTGGAGAGCACCCCCCTGCCCGAGGGGGTTGGCTACGTTCCCACCGAACCCATCCTCCAGGAGCTGCCCGCAGCCAAAGAAGTTTCCGAAAACCTGTACGGCGGCATGCCCGTCCAGCTGGGCTGGTGCAACGGCCACAACACCAAGCTGAACTGCCTGGAATACCACCGGGATTCCGAATTCAACCTGGGCACCCAGGACTTCATCCTGCTGATCGCCAAGATGGAGGACATCGGCGACGACGGCAAGCTGGACACCGCCAAGGTCAAGGCCTTCCGGGCTCCTGCCGGCACCCTGGTAGAGTGCTACGCCACCACCCTGCACTATGCCCCCTGCCACTGCGACGCTTCCAAGGGCTTCCGGGTGCTCATTGCCCTGCCCTGGCTGACCAACACCGATAAGCCCGCCATCAAGGAACTGTCCCCTGAAGACAAGCTGCTCTGGGCCCGGAACAAGTGGCTGCTGGCCCATCCCGAATCCACCGAAGCCGCCCAGGGCGCCTATGTGGGCCTTACGGGCGAGAACATCGACATCGCCGATTCCATCTGAAATAAAATACACAGAAAAGGAGATTGATACCAATGAACAACATTCCTGAAGTAAAGCTGGGCATCATTGCCGTGTCCCGTGACTGCTTCCCCATCGCCCTTTCCACCCAGCGCCGCAAGAACATCGTGGCTGCCTACGGCGAAGGCCTGTATGAGTGCCCCATCACCGTGGAG
>JALFGI010000186.1 GCA_022777455.1 Clostridiales bacterium
ATCCACTAATTTGTGCGATGTTACCTCTTGACGGAGGCCATTTCATAACAGACGATATGCACATTAATTATTTTGGGTCTTCCCAAAAACGGTCAATGGGATATAATGGGAATTGAACAAAGCGGTCAACGGAGGGACAGTATGAACGAAAAATATTTTTCCCTTCCCGCTGAGAAGCAGCAGCGGATTCTCAGCGCCGGGTTCTATGTGTTTTCCCAGAATTCCTACAAGAAAAGCTCCATGAACGAAATTGCCCAGCAGGCCCAGATCAGCAAATCCCTGCTGTTCTTCTATTTCCGGAACAAGCGGGAGCTGTACCTGTTTTTATGGGATCAGGCCTGCACGCTGACGATGGACTATCTCACGGCCTATCACTGCTACGAGCCGGGGGACCTGTTCCAGATGATGGAGCGGGGCATGGATGCCAAGCTGGCCCTGATGGAGCAATACCCTTACATCGCCAATTTCGCTATCCGGGCCTTCCTGGAAAAGGACGTGGAGGTGTCCCGGGATATTCAGACCAGCTACCGCAAGGCATTTTCTCAGAAGGCTTCCCAGGTTCTGTCCCTGCTGAAGCCGGAGGACTTTATTCCCGGTCTGGATCTGAAGATGATGTACCGGCAGATGTTTTTGGCTGCGGAGGGCTACCTGTGGGAAATGATGCAGCAGGGAGGACTGAACCGGGAGCGGCTGCGTCAGGATTTTGGAAAACTGCTGGAATTCTGGAAATCAACCTACTACAGTGAGGAGAAAAAGCATGAATGCCATTGAAACCAATCATCTGACCAAATTTTACGGCTCCGCCCGGGGCATTGAGGATTTGGAGCTGACCGTGGAGCAGGGGGATTTCTTCGGCTTCATCGGTCCCAACGGCGCCGGAAAAAGTACCACTATCCGCACCCTGCTGGGGTTGATTTCCCCCACCTCCGGAGATGCCAAGGTGCTGGGGCTGGACATCCGGAAGGACAAAACGGAGATTCTGACCCGGGTGGGGTATCTTCCCTCGGAGATTACCTTCTACCCCGGCATGAAGGTGAAGGATGTGCTGCGTCTGTCCGCCGGGCTGCGGCGGCAGAACTGCGACCGGGAGGCGGAAGCACTCTGCCGGCGGCTCCAGCTGGATCAAAGCCGGCGGGTGGAGGACCTGTCCCTGGGCAACCGGAAGAAGGTGGGCATCGTCTGCGCGCTGCAGCATAATCCGGAGCTTCTGATTCTGGACGAGGCCACCAGCGGCCTGGACCCGCTGATGCAGCGGGCGTTTTTTGAGATCTTGCAGGAGCGGAACAAGGCGGGAGTTACGGTATTCCTGTCCAGCCATGTGCTCTCGGAGATTCAGCGCAACTGCACCCGGGCGGCCATCATCCGGGGTGGAAAAGTCATTACCAGCGGCGCGGTGAGCGAGCTGGCCCGGTCCTCCGCCCGCCGGGTGCAGCTGCGGGGAGAACTGGATTTGACCGGACTCACCGGAATCCGGGACCTGTCCCAGGCCGGCGGCAGCCTGAGCTTCCTCTACAGCGGTGCGCTCCAGCCCCTGCTGGCGCGGCTTTCCCAGAGCGAGGTGCAGGATCTGACCATTGCCGAGCCGGACCTGGAGGAGATTTTCCTGCACTACTATGAGACGGAGGAAGAGAAATGACACTGCTGAAGCATGAATTGCGCATGGGCCGCAAAGCCCTGGCCATCTGGACGGCGGCCATTGGGGGTTTCATTGTCTGCTGTATATTCCTGTTCCCGGAAATGGCGGGGCAGATGTCAAGCGTGAGCGATATGTTTGCCTCTATGGGGGCTTTTACCGCCGCCTTTGGCATGGATCGACTTAATTTCGGTACCCTTACCGGGTTTTATGCCATTGAGTGCGGCAATATCCTGGGCATCGGCGGCGCGCTGTTCGCGGCCATGCTCTCGTCCAATCTGCTGTGCAAAGAGGAGAAGGAACGCACCGCGGAATACCTGCTCACCCATCCCGTCCGGCGCAGCCAGGTGGTGGCCGGAAAGCTGCTGGCCATGCTGGTGCAGACGGTAGTGATGAACGCTGTGGTATTCCTGATGGCTGTGGTATCCATTGTCGCCATTGGGTATGAAGTTCCTTGGAAGGAGCTTTCTCTGCTGCATCTGTCCTGTTTCCTGGTGCAGGTGGAGCTGGAGGGCATCTGCTTCGGCATTTCCGCCTTCCTTCGCCGGGGCGGCCTGGGCATCGGCATGGGGATCGCCATCGGCATGTATTTCCTGAATATTGTCGCCAATCTGACCGAGCAGGCCAAATTCCTGAAGTACATCACCCCCTTCGGCTACGCGGAGGGCGCGGACATCCTTTCCGACGGCGCGTTGAACCTCAGCTACCTGGCCGTGGGTGCGGTCTTTACCGCCATCGGCATTCTGGCCGCCTTCTGGGAATATCGCCGGAAGGATATCCATTGATAAATACAGAGCCATCCCGGATCATGGGATGGCTCGTTTCGTTCATATCAGTTTTACAGGGCAGAGCGGGAAATTGTAATTTGAAGCGCAGGGCGCTTCATCCCAATGCGTGCTCGGCTGGTGTGTCATCGATACACTCCTGGGTACCGCTCGGTTCGTTTTTGCACGCCATATAGTGGCTGGGCAATGATTTTACTGCGCAGAAACGTTA
>JALFGI010000206.1 GCA_022777455.1 Clostridiales bacterium
GATTGACCTTCACACCGGGTAATTTAACAGCATTTGCGATAATCGTCTCCAATGCTACGGAGGTTGTTTCATTTTTGTTCTGTTCCGTAACGATTTCCTTTCGCGTATATAAAATTGCCAAGGGCACAGACATTTTTGCCCCGGACATTATCATCAGCCTCTGTTTTGATTGGCAGTTAGAACTGTTTTTCGCATTTCCTCCGGCACATAATCCCCAATGTCCAGCGTACCAATTTTTTCAACCTTTTCGTCCAGCTTGTCAATGACTGCCTGGCACTTGCCGTATTCCCCGGCAAGAAAATACACCTGAAGCAAATGCCCCAGCAATTCGACCTGTCTTCTTGCGAAGGCTCTGATCTCCAAATGCTTGGCACAGGTCAAAACGCAGCGGATCAGATACAGCTCCGCCTTGTCGTATTGCCGCCACTCGAGCATGATATTGGCCATCGGGCAGAGCTGGTCATCAATCATCGCAAGCTCCGATGTGCTGATCACGCCGGTGATATCGTAGGCCTTGAACAGATACGAGCAGGTCAGCCGGTAGTCCTTGTCCATGTAGGTGTGATACCACGCAAGCGTCATAGCATAGTCCCTCACCAGCTTGGAATTGGGCTGGGCATATTTGTCAATCAGTTGTTGAACCTTTCCGAGAATAGCGCGGACCTGCTTTTTCTTTCCGATGCCGCTGCGGATGAGCACCAGTGCTTTCAGCCGGCAGCATTCCCCGAGGAAAATCCCGGAATCACCGGCATTTGAAACTGTCAGCCACCAGATGGCTTTGTCCACGGATTTCAGAAGCTGGCGGACAAGCCGCGCTTCCTCAGGCGTTTCCGCGTCATAAGCGCCGCCCAATACGGCATCGTAATAGCCCGCCAGAATGTAGGAATACCGTCCCCAAATTTCCGGACTGAGATTGCCGGAGATTGTGGTTCGCACCTGCCGGATTCTCCGCTTCGCTTCCTCAAACTCGCCGTGGTCATACAGAACTTCCAGCAGCCCTTGGTAGATTTTCAATAGCATCCGTTCGTTGCCATGATCGAACAGCGCGATGAATTCTTCCGATTTCTCCTGAATAAAGCCTTCGTTTTCGTAGGGCGTGTTCTGGATTGTATAAAAGAGCAGCTCCCTGTAACTGTCGAAAGCATAGATTTCAGGCTCCCGTCTGCCGCCCTCCAGGATAGCCACAGCCAAACGGAGGTATTGGGCGACTTTCCCGTGATCGGTGACGGTGCTGTCCGCATAGCTGTTGATCCGGCCCAAATAGGCTTCCCTTGCGGGGCCGTTTTTGTTCGTCACATTCTGAATTCTGCGTTCATACCAACTGTGCGCTTCCTTGAGATATGGGAGAAGGTTTTTCGGATACTCCTCCTTTTGGGCCTCCACCTTCAGCTTGACAGTCAGATACTGAAGCATCTTTTCTGCAGCATCCCGCGCCATATCGGACAGTTCCCAATTGGAAACGACTTCCTCAATAACCGGGTGCATGGTGATCACCGCATCGTCCACATAGATCCAGCCCTGATGATACAGTACGCGGATATCCTCCCGGTTTTTCATTGCCAGCATTTCACAAAGCCCATCCACCGAAACGCCGGTTCGTCCAAACAGCGACAGGGTTTTCAGGATCGTGCGCTGGGGTTCCGACAGCGTTTCTGCGCTGAACAGGCCGGAAATGATTTGTTTTATGGTGTTCTGATAGAGAATGTTGTCCCTTTGATAGCCGACCTTTTCCGAGGCAATGTTGGAAAAGCCGCTGTTTGCAGCGATTTTAGCGGCCTGACGGATGGATAGGCTGCAAACCGGGCTGCCGATCTGCTTGGCAATCAGCTCGATCACCAGCGTATGACCGCCCACATCGCGGATGATGGAAGCGGCGCTGCGGCGTTCTTCGGCATTCAGTTCGTGCCCAATGTTTTTGCAAAACAGGGTAAGCAGATCATCCTCAGAAATCGGGCCGATTTCCAGCGTGTCATAGCCCTCTGCAAGGGAACGATCTCTGGTAAGAAAGAGGACGCACCACCCGAGCTGCATCAGCTTCGGAAAGGCAGAACTTCCATCGCCGGTATAGTTGTCGATGACGAGGACGCAATTTTTATCCCTGCCACGCTCCCGCAGTACGCCGAGTTTCCTGTCAAAATATGCCGCATCCGTTTCGCTGGCATCCTTCTGAACCGCGTTGATATGTACGGCATAGTCGTCGCAGATCGTCTTTTCAATCGAGCCGAGGTAATCAAGATACAGCACGGAATCCATGCTGTCACTTTGCCGGATGCAGTGGCTGACTAGGGTGCTTTTGCCAATGCCGCCCAT
>JALFGI010000214.1 GCA_022777455.1 Clostridiales bacterium
CGGGCGTTCGATATGTGTAACCACTCGAGATGCGCTGCGGCGCGAGGGGAATGGATATCCTATCGAATGCGGCAACGCTGCATATATCGATGCCGCAGGCAATATCGCATTTTGCCGGAGGCAAAATATATCGAGAAATCCCCCGCCAAATTACAATTTGTCTTTCTGCCCGCAATGAGGATACCAAAAGATTCTCCTTGAAAAACGGCGAAATAAATGATATCATTTATCGTTGAAAAGCTTTCTATTTCAGGAGATTCGCCATGAATACAAAAACCACCATTATTTCCCAGGAAGAGCTGGACCGCCAGTTCGGATATTGCGATCGTATCGCCGCCTTCTGGGCCCAGCAGGGGCTGACTCCCAAGGCATACGTGGAAACCTACGGCTGCCAGCAGAACGAGGCGGACTCCGAAAAGCTCCGGGGGTTACTGGCCCAGTGCGGCTACTCCATCGCCCAGGAGGCCGAAGGGGCGGACGTGGTGGTGATGAATACCTGCGCCATCCGGGAGCACGCCGAGCAGCGTGTTTTCGGTAACTTGGGCGCCCTGACCCACACCAAGCGCCGCCACCCGGGGCAGAAAATCTTCCTGTGCGGCTGCATGGCCGGTGAGGAAAAGGTGGTCACCCGGATCAAGGGGAGCTTCCCTCATGTGGACGGGGTGTTCTCCACCCACCACCTGTGGCAGTTCCCGGAGATTTTGTGGAATGTGCTGAGTAAGCGCAAGCGGCAGTTCTTCGTGGACGACGAGCCCGGCTCCATTGCCGAGGGCATCCCCCAGATCCGCTCCTCCGGCTTAAAAGCCTGGGTGTCCATCATGTACGGCTGCAACAATTTCTGCACCTACTGCATCGTGCCCTATGTCCGGGGCCGGGAGCGCAGCCGCCAGCCGGAGTGCATTCTGGAAGAATGCCGCACCCTCATCGAAAGCGGTGTGAAGGACATTACCCTCCTGGGCCAGAACGTGAATTCCTACGGCAAGGATTTGGACCGTGGGGTGGACTTTGCCGACCTGCTGGCCCAGATTGCCCAGCTTCCGGGCCAGTTTCTCATTCGCTTCATGACCAGCCACCCCCGGGACGCATCAGCCAAGCTCTTTGACACCATGGCGCGCTACCCGAAAATTGCCAAGCAGCTCCACCTGCCCTTCCAGTCCGGCTCCAGCCGGGTGCTGAAGGCCATGAACCGGCACTATGACCGGGCAGTCTATCTGGAGAAAGTAAACTACGCCAAAGCCGTGATGTCGGACCTTGTGCTGACCAGCGACGTGATTGTGGGCTTTCCCGGGGAGACGGAGGAGGAATTCGAGGAAACCGTGTCCCTCATCCAGCAGGTGCACTACGACAGCCTGTTCACCTTCATTTTCTCCCCCCGGGCCGGCACCCCCGCCGCCAAAATGGAGGACCCCACTCCCAAGGAGGAAAAGAACCGCCGGTTCGACCGGCTGTGCGCCGTCCAAAACGGTATCTCCGAGGAGATTCACCGGGGCTACATCGGCACGACCCAGCGCTGCCTGGTGGACGGCAAGGACGGCGAGCTTCTCACCGCCCGCACCGAAGGCGGCCGCCTGGTGCGTTTCGCCGGGGATGAAACGCTCATCGGAAGCTTCCTGGACCTGCGCATCACCGGCGCCACCACCTGGAGTTTGACCGGCGAATTGGCCTGACCCCATAACCCCAAAATGATCACGTAGGGAACGGCCTATGTGCCGTTCCAAATTTCCCCCCGTATCCGCAAAGGAACGGCACACAGGCCGTTCCCTACAATATGGACGCACATTCCACCGTTCATCCGGACAGAATAGAAAAGGAGAACCTATGGCTTCACCCAATCAAGAGCTCACCCCCATGCAGCGGCAGTACCGGGCGCTGAAGGAAAAGAACAAGGACAGCGTGCTGTTTTTCCGCCTGGGTGACTTCTACGAAATGTTCAACGAGGATGCCACCCTGGCGGCCCGGGAGCTGGACCTGACCCTGACCACCCGGGACCGGAGCAAGCCCAAGGAGGAGCAGACCCCCATGTGCGGCGTGCCCTACCACAGTGTGGATGCCTACATTGCCCGGATGGTGCAGAAGGGCTACAAGGTTGCCATCTGCGAACAGATGGAGGACCCCGCCACCGCCAAGGGCCTGGTGGAGCGGGACATCACCCGCATCGTCACCCCCGGCACCGTGACGGAAAGCTGCATGCTGGATGAAAATAAGAACAACTACATGGCCTGTGTCTATGGGGACCGGGGCAAATTCGGCCTGGCCTTCTGCGACATTTCCACCGGCGCATTCTATGCCACCCAGTGCCCCGACGATGCCGCCGTCGCCTCGGAGCTGGGCCGGTTTTCCCCCAGCGAGGTGCTGCGCTTCGGCCCCGGCGTGGATGGGGAGCTCCTGCAGGATGCCCTGTTCCACCGCTTAAGCTGCTGCGTGGACGAGGGAGAAGGGAGCCTGTTCCGGCTGGAGCCCTGCACCGAGCTGCTTCAGTCCCATTTTGGTGCCACGCTGGAGCAGTTGGGCCTTGCCTCCTTCCCCGCCGCCGTCATCGCCAGCGGCGCCCTGCTGCAGACCCTGCTGACCCTGCAGAAAAATGACCTGTCCCACATCCGCCAGCTGCAGTACTACACCGGCGGCAAATTCATGGAGCTGGACATGGACGCCCGGAGAAATCTGGAGCTGACGGAAACCATGCGCTCCAAAGAAAAGCGGGGCTCCCTTCTGTGGGTGCTGGACAAGACCCACACACCCATGGGCGGGCGGCTGCTGCGCAGCTGGCTGGAAAAGCCGCTGCTGGACGCCGGGGAAATCACCCGCCGCCAGGCCGCCGTGGAGGAGCTGGTGGAAAATCCCATCATCCGCGGCGAGCTGGAAGAGGCCCTGAAACAGGTGACGGACCTGGAGCGGGTCATGACCCGGGTGGTCACCGGCACCGTCAACTGCCGGGACCTGCTGGGCCTGGCCCGGGGCTTCCGTGGCCTGCCCCTGGTAAAGCAGCAGCTGGAAAGCGCCACCTCCCCGCTTTTACAAAAGCTCAACGCCGCCATGGACCCCCTGGAGGACCTGGCCGCGCTGATTGAAAATACCATTGTGGACGACCCTCCCCTCACCGTCCGGGAGGGCGGCATCATCCGCCGGGGTGCCAATGCTGAGGCGGACCGCCTCCGGGACATCATGGAGGGCGGCTCCGGAACCATTGCCGCCATTGAGGCCCAGGAGCGGGAGAAAACCGGCATCCGCACCCTGAAGGTGGGCTTCAACCGGGTGTTCGGCTATTATATTGAAGTATCCAAATCCTTTACCAGTCAGGTGCCGGATTCCTACATCCGCAAGCAGACTCTGGCCAACTGCGAACGCTACATCACCCAGGAATTAAAAGAGCTGGAAAACCAGGTACTCACCGCCAAGGACCGGCTCACCGCCCTGGAATACGAACTCTTCACCCGCCTGAGAAATGATCTGGCCGGAGGCGCGGAACGGGTGCAGCGCACCGCCGCTGCCGTAGCCGCCGTGGACTGCCTGTGCTCCCTGGCCGCCGTGGCGGTGCAGCGGGGCTACTGCCGCCCGGAAATCACCCTGGGCCAGGAGATTTCCATCACCGACGGCCGCCACCCGGTGGTGGAGGCCATGCTGAAGGAATCCCTGTTCGTCCCCAACGACACGGCGCTGGGCAGCCTGGATAATCAGGTGTGCATCATCACCGGCCCCAACATGGCCGGTAAATCCACCTATATGCGCCAGGTGGCCCTCATCGTCCTCATGGCCCAGATGGGCTCCTTCGTCCCGGCAAAAAGCGCAAGAATCGGCCTGGTGGACCGGGTGTTCACCCGCATCGGCGCCAGCGACGATTTGGCCTCCGGCCAGTCCACCTTCATGGTGGAAATGGCAGAGGTGGCCTCCATTCTGAAATATGCCACCAGCCGCAGTCTGCTGATTCTGGACGAGATCGGCCGGGGCACCTCCACCTACGATGGCATGGCCATCGCCCGGGCGGTGCTGGAATTTGTGGCCAATCCCAAACGGCTGGGGGCAAAGGCCCTGTTTGCCACCCATTACCACGAGCTTTCCACCATGGAAGAAAAGCTTCCCAATGTGAAAAACTACAACATCGCCGTGAAAAAGCGGGGAGAGCAAATGATCTTCCTGCGGAAAATCGTCCCCGGCGCCACCGACGACAGCTACGGCATCGAGGTTGCCAAGCTGGCGGGGCTCCCCGCCGCCGTGGTTACCCGGGCCAGGGAAATTCTTTCGGAGCTGGAAGCCGGTGCCGCTCCCACACCCGCCCCCAGGGAAAAGCTGCCGGAGGACGACCAGGTGAGCATGATGGACCTGGCCGGGCAGCAGATCGTTGCCGCCCTCAGGGGCATCTCCGTGGAAACCCTGACCCCCATCGAAGCCATGAACGAGCTGTACAAGCTGCGCAAGCTGCTGGACTGATATGGAACACGAACCCCTCCTTCTCCCCCAAAGCAAGACAAAGCTGCTCTGGTGCTGGATGGCCTTCCAGTACCTGCTGCTGCCCCAGCTGGTTTCCGTTACCCTGGGCGTAATCTGCTCCGATGCGCTGGTGAATTTTGTCTATCATCTTCTCAGCTTTCTGGGGGTTTTCCTGATTCTGGGCGAATCTCTGCTGAACGCTTTCCGCCGGGCTGCCGCCCATCCCAAGCGCTGCGTTTTGGTCTGCGTTCTTTCTCTCATGGTTTACTACGCCGCCGCCTGGGCGGTCACGGCAGCAATTCGGCAGCTGGAGTCTGCCTTTTCCAACCGGAACGATGCAGCAGTCCTCCTCCTGCGCCGGGATGGATTGGTCCTGACGGCCATTTCCACCATTTTCCTTGCCCCCCTCAGTGAGGAGTGCCTGTTTCGGGGCCTGATGTTCGGTCAGACGCTGAAAAAAAGCCGCCTGGGCGCCTATGTTTTGTCGGCAGCCTGCTTTGCCCTGATTCATGTCATGGGCTATCTTGGCACCTACACCCCTTTGCAATTGGTGCTGAGCCTGGTGCAGTACCTCCCCGCCGGACTGATTCTCGCCTGGAGCTACGAAAAAGCCGGCACCATCGCCGTCCCCATTCTGATTCACATGATCATCAACGCCATCAGTATGGTACAGATCATTTAGCCGCACCCACTGTAGGGGAGGCTCTCAGCCTCCCGCGCAGTACAACCCCCACGATCAAAACCCAGGTCGGGCGAATTCGTACCATGTCGAACGTGATACCATTCAACTGAACACTCGGGCTCGGAACAAAAGCGGGAGGCTACGAGCCTCCCCTACAGTGGCTGGGCAATCATCGAGGGCTGGTTCCATTCAACCAAACATATAAAAACTCCATTCGAGGTGATTTCATGCCATCCATCATTCAGCTTCCCACCCATATTGCCAACCTGATTGCCGCCGGTGAGGTGGTGGAGCGTCCGGCCAGCGTGGTCAAGGAGCTGCTGGAAAACGCCGTGGATGCCGGTGCCGCCAAAATCACCGTGGAAATCCGTGACGGCGGAATGACCTTTCTCCGGGTGACGGACGACGGCTGCGGCATGAGTCCCCAGGATGCCCGCACCGCCTTCCTCCGCCATGCCACCTCCAAGCTGCGCACCGCCGAGGATCTGGCCGCCATCTCCACCATGGGCTTCCGGGGAGAGGCGCTGGCCGCCATCGCCTCCGTCAGCCGCATCGACCTGATGACCAAGCAGAAGGGCAGCCTCAGCGGTACCTCGCTGCATCTGGAAGCCGGCGTGATCACGGAGGAAACGGAAACCGGCTGCCCGGAGGGCACCACCATCATCATTCGTGACCTGTTCTTCAACACCCCCGCCCGGATGAAATTCATGAAATCCGACACCGTGGAGGCCGGACGGGTCACCGCCGCGGTGCAGCTGCAGGCCCTGGCACATCCCCAGGTGGCTATCCAGTTCCTCCGGGACGGAAAGCAGGCGCTCTCCACCCCCGGGGGCGGCTCCCTGCAGGCGGCGGTGTACTGCGTGTATGGCCGGGAGTTTGCCGCCATGGCCCAGGTTCAGAGCAAGTGGGACGACTATCGCCTGTCCGGCTACGTCTCCAAGCCCACCCAGGCCCGGCCCAGCCGGAACCTGCAGACCTTCTTCGTCAACAACCGCCCGGTGAAATCCCGGCTGCTGGTCTCCGCCTTTGAGGAGGCCTACCGCAACCAGCTGATGGTGGGCAAATTCCCCGCCTGCGTCCTCCACCTGGAGCTGCCCGCCACCGCCGTGGACGTGAACGTCCATCCGGCGAAAACCGAGGTGAAATTCTTAAACGAAAAAGCGGTATTCGACTGCGTGCACTATGGCGTCCTGGCCGCCCTGAACAAAACCGCCGACCGGCCCGCCGTCCAGTTTCCCCAGAGCGCCCCGGCCCCCCAGACAGCCAGCGGCCCAAAGCCCGCTGCCCAGCAGCCAACCCCCACAAAATCCGCCCCCAGGCAGGACTTCTACCGCACCATGACCCCGGAGGAATTCAGAACCTTCTCCGCCGCCCTGGAGGCTGCCCCGCGGCCAAAGCAGGAGGCCGCCGCCGCTGCCGCTGCGCTGGTGCAAAAGGCCGCAAAGGAGCAGCCCGTGCTTCGCTCCCCGGTGACGGCGCCCAAAACCCCGCCCGCCAAACCGGAAATGCCCAAGCAGGAGCCTCTGCCCCCGCTGCCGGAATTTCCCCCGGAGCCCTCCAAGACCGCTCCCCTGCCCAAAGCACCGGAACCGCAGTCTGCCCCGGAGCAGGAGCCGGAACCCGTACAGGAGGAACTGCCCCTGCCCGCCCGGCAGGACTGGCGGATGGTGGGGGAGCTGTACCGCAGCTACATTCTGGTGGAGCAGGGAGAGGACGCCTTCCTCATCGACAAGCACGCCGCCCACGAGCGGATTCTCTTTGAAAAATTAAAATCCAACCAGGAAGCCATCTCCGGTCAGCAGCTGCTCTCCCCCATCCCGGTGCGGCTGAATCCCGCCGCCGCTGCCGAGCTGCTGGCAAATAGGGACATGCTGGAGGAATTGGGCTTTGAAATCGAGGAATTCGGGGATAACACCCTGCTTCTGCGGCAAATTCCCATGGATTTAAGCCCGGAGGATGCCGCCCAGGCAGTGGAAAGCCTGGCTGCCGATCTGCTCAATGGCCGCCGGGAGCACAAGGACACCGTCCGGGATGAGCTATTGCACACCGTGGCCTGCAAAGCCGCCATCAAGGCCGGTTGGGTCAGCGACGAGCAGGAGCTTTTGGCCATCGCCAGAGAGGTAATGGCCCGGGAAGATCTGAAATACTGCCCCCACGGAAGACCCATCTGTGTCTCCTTAAGCAAAAAGCAGCTGGAAAAGCAGTTTAAGAGAACCTGACAAATTGGAATTTGGCGGGCAGATACGGCTGCGCCCCTTGGCTCTCCCTTTGGGAGAGCTGTCAGCCGAACAGGCTGACTGAGAGGGTACCGCAGTAAAATCATTGTAGCCAAAATCAAACCATGCTGCCCTCTCAGTCTGCCCCTGACAGGGCAGCCAGCTCCCCCAGAGGGGGAGCCAAGGGGAGCGCCGGTTCTAATGCGCTAAATTACAATTTGACGATTTCATAACTAACATCAACAAATCTACCGGGAGGCATTGACCCCATGAACAACATCATCTGCATCGCCGGGCCCACTGCCTCCGGGAAAACCGTTCTGGCGGTGGAGCTGGCAAAAGAATTAAACGGCGAGGTGGTTTCCTGCGACTCCATGCAGGTGTATCGCCGCATGGACATCGGCACCGCCAAGCCCACCCAAGAGGAGATGCAGGGCATCGTTCATCATATGATCGATGTGGCGGAGCCCGACGAGGACTTCTCCGTCAGCCGCTACTGCGCCCAGGCCGCCCCCATTGTGGACGATATCC
>JALFGI010000217.1 GCA_022777455.1 Clostridiales bacterium
ACGGTTTGTGTGATTCCTGAATAACAAAATGATTCCCAGGAGCTTCGGCTCCTGGGAATTTTTATAAATACAAATTGTAATTAAGCGGACAGTTCCCTTGGCTCCCCCTATGGGGGAGCTGGCTGCCCCATAGGGGCAGACTGAGAGGGCACCGCACCCAATAAGACGCTCCTAATTCTCAAATTCAGAAACCTCTCAGTCAGCCTGTTCGGCTGACAGCTCTCACAATGGGAGAGCCAAGGGGTGCTGCCGTATCTGCCCGCCAAATGACTATTTGCCCGGTTTCCGGGTTTCCGGGATCATGGAAATCACGGTGATGGCCAGCATGGGCATGAGAAACATCCCCAGGATGCCCCATAGGCGGAAGCCGGTGTACAGGGCGATCAGGGTCACCAGAGGGTCCAGGCCCAGCTGGCGGCCCACCAGCTTTGGCTCCAGGGTGGAGCGGACCAGGGCACAGGCGCCGTAAAGCACCAGCAGCCCCAGGGCTTTGCCGGTGTCGTGCTGCAGCAGGCACACCAGGCTCCAGGGCACCAGGATGGTGCCGGTGCCCAGAATGGGGAAGGCGTCCACCGCCGCCACCGCCAGAGCCCACACCGGGGCAAACTCCACCCGCAGCAGAAAAAAGCCCACCGTGAGCAGCAGATAGGTAATGCCCACCAGCTTCAGCTGGGCAATGAGCCACTGCCCCGCCGTGGATTTCAGCTTCCGAAAAAACAGGAGCAACGTATCAAAGCGCCCCTGGGGCACATGGGTGTCCAGCCAGCTGCGAATTCGGGGCAGCTCCGCCGAAATAAGGAAGGCGGACAGCACAGCCGTGCCCACGCCCAGGGCGCTGTTCGGCAGGCGGCTGATCAGGTTCCCCGCAAGCGTGAGGGCATAGCCGGTGAGCTTGTCCAGCAGCTCCGCCCCGCCGGAGAAAATCTGGGCCACGTTCCGTTGGAGCACCGTGCGCACCCCCGGGGAGGTGCGCTGGATCAGTTCCATGAGCCAAGCTTGCAGGGAGTCCAGTCCCGCCCGGGCGGCCAGCTCCATCTGGGGCAGGATGCCCGCCAGGGTGCGCAGCTGGCGCAGCAGCAGTCCCAGCAGCAGCGTCAGCAGGGTACACAGCATGGCAAACACCGTCCCCACGCCCACCCCCGCCGCCGCTGACCGGGGAAAATGTAGCCGTCCGGAGAGGAACCGCACCCCTGGCTCTGCCGCCAGGGCCATCAGCCCACCCAGCAGGAAGGGGGTGGAAACCGGCAGCAGATACCGCACCGCCACCCAGACCGCCGCCACCGCAAGGGCGATATACAATATTTTTTTCCAATTCAACTGCATGGTTTTCCCTCCTTTCTTCCTGTGTATGATTCTCAGATTCCTGACCCCGGTATCATCCCACGTGGAAATTGTTGTTTAACGCACTGGCGCGGCAGCGCCCTTGGCTCTCCCTTTGGGAGAGCTGGCAGCCATCAGGCTGACTGAGAGGGTACCGCAGTGAGACAGCAGCATCAGCGCATCAAACCGTGTTGCCCTCTCAGGGGCGCCCCTTACGGGGCAGCCGGCTCCCCCATAGTGGGAGCCAAGTGGTGCGTCGGTTCCGGTATGCCAAATTACAATTTTCCCTCCTGTCTTGGGAATGCCGGTGGTATGCTCATGAAAAAGGGGTTGAAATTTCAAAATAATGTGTTAGAATGCATATTACAAGAACGTGTGTGCGCGTGAGGCAAACACGCAGGCAACAGGAGGTCACCCAATGACATCAAAACCACGGTATTATCTGGTGGAGGAATCCGCTCTGCCGGAGGTATTTCTCAAAGTGGCGGAAACCAAGCGTCTGCTTTCCACCGGTGAGGCAACCACCGTCAACGAGGCCACCCGGATGACGGACATCAGCCGCAGCGCTTTTTATAAGTACCGCGACTCCGTGCTCCCCTTCCAGAACATGATGACCGGCAGAATCATTACCTTCCAGTTTCTGGTCCACGATGAGCCCGGCCAGCTGAGTGAGATTCTCACCATTTTTGCCGCCGCCCAGGCCAACATCATGACCATCAATTCCATCGTGCCCACCAACGGCACCGCCGTCATCACCATCTCCGCCTCCACCCTGGACCTGAACATCTCCATCGAGGAGCTGATGGCCCGGCTGAATTCCACCCGCGGTGTGGTAAAAGCGGAAATACTGGCCGGTTAACTTTGGTGATATTTGCCGCCCCCGCCCGGGGGCGGCATTTTTTGGCTACACCTTTCGCCCGGGTTTGACATAACATGATGGCAGGAGGGATAGAACATGCGGATGGTTCTGAAATTCGGGGGGTTGTCCCTTGCAACCCCTCAGCGCGTCCATCATGCCGCTTCCCTGGCGGCGGCACTGGCAAAAAAAGGCGCCCAGGTGGCGGTAGTGGTTTCCGCCCAGGGGGATACCACCGACACGATGATTGCAAAGGCCAAGGCTCTGGTCCCCTGCCCGGACTGCCGGGAGATGGACGCCTATCTGTGCGCCGGGGAGCAGATGTCCGCCGCCCTGATGGCCATGGCACTGCAGCGGCAGTGCGTCCCGGCGGTGAGCTTCACCGGAACCCAGGCCGGAATCCATACCGACAAAAGCTTCGGCTGTGCCAGAATTCGGGAGGTGACCCCGGATCGAGTTCTTGATGCCCTGGAGGCCGGTAAAATTGCTGTGGTGGCCGGCTTTCAGGGAGTGGACGATCAAGGAGACCTGACCACCCTGGGCCGGGGCGGGTCGGACACCACAGCGGTAGCCCTGGCGGCGGCGATACACGCGGATGTCTGCCGCATCTACACCGATGTGGACGGGGTCTACGACTGCGATCCCAGAAAATGCCCCAATGCCCGTCGGCTGGGGCACGTCGGCTATGACAAAATGCTGGCCATGGCCCGCAGCGGCGCCCAGGTGCTCCATGACCGCTGCGTGGAGCTGGCCCGGGACAAGGGAATCCGGCTGGAGGTCCGCTCCACCTTTACCGACGCCCCGGGCACCATTGTGGGAGATTGACCTGATACATTCTAACCCCCCGGAAGGAATTCTATGCCAGTTTTGGAAAGATTCCTCCGGGGGATACTGTTTACAAATGCTTCGGTTGACAAAACCGGACTGCTTTATTAGAATATCAATAGGGGAGGTCGTGGAAGCTATGCCTGAACTATGCAGATTCTATAACATTGTAATCAAGATGATTTATTCTGATGATGGTCAGCATCATAAGCCCCATTTCCATGTATACTTTGCGGAGTACGAGGCATCCGTAGGGGTTGACGGGGAACTGCTGGCAGGCAGTCTTCCAGTGAAGCAGCTCAAGCTGGTTCAAGCCTGGGCCGCTATTCACGAGGATGAGTTGTATGCAGCATGGAATAATGCTGTAAGGAACATTCCATTCGGCAGAATCGAACCGCTTCGGTAAGGAGGATTTCTAATGTTTATCAAAGACGGAATTGCATATGCCGGGGAGAAACAGCCTGAGATAAAGGTGAGCGGTATTCGTCCCATGGATGATTTTCTGCTCTGGATTCGGTTCAATACCGGGGAGGCCAAGGTATTTGACTTCAAGCCACTGCTGGATTCTCCTGCCTTCGCGCCGCTGAAGGATGAAGCAGTATTCCGGGGCGCTTACATTGACTACGGAGTTGCTGTGTGGATGGACGGGGATGTGGACATTGCACCGGAATACCTGTACCGGAATTCCATTTCCTATGAAGAATGGATCGCATGAGCCCTGTTTCCCGCAAAAATGAGTGATTTGGCGAAAAAAAGTGCTTGACACTTCCTTGCTCATATGTTAGAATAACCCGGTAATCAAGAAGGCTGAACATCCGCCTCACCGTAAGCAGCAAGCAAAACGGTTGATACGCTTCTTTTCTTCCCGCCACGGTGGGAGGAATGCGTGTGCGCGGATGCTTTGGCATCCGTTTTTTTGTTGTTTATTTGGAGGTGCTTACCATCGCAAAGTTAGATCATCAGCTGAATGAGGAGATTCGGGATAAAGAAATTCGGCTCATCGGTGCCGACGGTGCTCAGTTGGGTATCGTGTCCGCTGCCCAGGCCAACGCCATGGCAGAGGAGCAGGGCATGGATCTGGTGAAGATCTCTCCCAACGCCGTCCCTCCCGTCTGCAAGATCATGGACTATTCCAAGTTCTGCTTCGACCAGAAGAAACGGGAGAAGGAAGCCAAGAAGAATCAGCGCGTGGTGGAAGTCAAGGAGATCCGCATGAGCCCCAGCATCGACACCAACGACCTGAACACCAAGGTCAAGGCCGCCCAGAAGTTCCTGCAGGACGGCAACCGGGTGAAGGTCAGCGTCCGCTTCCGGGGCCGTGAGATGGCTCACACCAACTTGGGTGAGAAGCTCCTGATGGACTTTGCCGAAGCCTGTTCTGAAATCGCCTCTATGGAGAAGAACCCCAAGCTGGAGGGACGCTTCATGGCGATGTTCCTGGCCCCCAAAAATAGCAAATAAAACCACAACTGAAAGATACGGAAGGAGAACGACCTATGCCCAAGCTGAAAACCCATAGCGGTGCAAAGAAGAGATTCAACCTGACCAAAAACGGTAAGGTGAAGAGAGCACACGCTTTCAAGAGCCATATCCTCACCAAGAAGACCACCAAGCGTACCCGTCATCTGCGCGCAACCGCATACGCCGATCAGACCAATGTGGATGCCATCAAAAAGATGATTCCGTACAAATAAGGATAGGAGGATACAGAAATGGCAAGAGTTAAAGGCGCAATGATGACGCGCAAGAGAAGAAATGCTACCCTGAAGCTGGCCAAGGGCTACTGGGGTTCCAAGTCCAAGCACTTCAAGATGGCCAAGCAGGCCGTGATGAAGTCCGGCAACTACGCTTTCGCGGGCCGCAAGATGAAGAAGCGCACCTTCCGCACCATGTGGATCGCCCGCCTGAGCGCCGCCGTGGCTCCCTTCGGCATGAACTACTCCACCTTCATGAACGGTGTCCACAAGGCTGGCATCACCATGAACCGGAAGAGCCTGTCCGAGATGGCCATCCACGATCCCGCCGCCTTCGCCACCGTGGTGGAGAAGGCAAAGGCCGCTCTGAACTAATACTGTTCTTCGATCCCTGACGGCACTTCCGTCAGGGATTCTTTGTTTTGAAGGAGAAAACCAAATGTATCTTGAAACCCAGCGGCTGATTCTGCGGAACCTGAAGGGAACTGACCTTCAAGCATATCTGCGATTCCGCAACTCGGAGTTTGTGCTCCGCTATAATGCCATGGCGCGTCAGTCCACTGAAGAAGCAGAGGAGTATATCCGTAACAACCTGACCAATGATCTCCATGTAGCCATCGCCCGAAAAGATACGGATGCTTTTGTGGGCATGATTTATGTTGAACAGGATTCTCTTCGCTACAAAGCAAATTCCCTTCAAGTCTCCTATTGGCTGGGAGAGCCCTACAGCGCCCAG
>JALFGI010000220.1 GCA_022777455.1 Clostridiales bacterium
TCCCGCAACCTGTACCCAGGATGGATATACAGAATCGAAGGTTTGTTCTGTCTGTGGCAGTGTGTTGGCACCGGCTGATACAATTTCCGCACTGGGTCACACCGCAAGTGTCATTCCGGCAAGAGAAGCAACTTGCGCGAAAATAGGCCTGACGGAGGGAAGTGAGTGCTCCGTCTGTGGGGAAATTCTGGTACCCCAGGAAGAGATCCCGCTTCTGGAGCATACACCGATCGCTACAACCGGAAAAGAAGCAACATGTTCTTCCATCGGCCTGACTGCCGGTGAACGCTGTCAGGTGTGTGGAAAGATCCTACTCCGCCAGAATGTGATTCCCAAGCTGGAACATACCCCCAAAAAGGTTTATGGTATTTATGCCATGTGCTTCCGGGAAGGAAGAACGGATGGCGTTGTATGCGCTGTGTGCGGCTACGAAATTGAGCCCTGTGAAGTGATTCCTGCCCTTCCCCACACCGTTGGCGGACTGGCAAGGATTGCTCCTACCTGCACATCCGTTGGCTGGACGGAGGGCACTGCCTGCCGGGTTTGCAGTAAGGTGCTTGTGGCGCAGGAAAAGATCCCGATGCTGCCCCATACAGAAGGATCCACATCCAAATCGTATAATTCGGATACTCCCTTGCTGAATGGAAATGGGGATCTTGTAGAAAATCAATCCTGTTATTCCATCACCCATACTTGTTCTGTGTGCGGAAAAGAATATAAGGTCGATTATGTGGCGCATGCCCCCGGTGCCGTATCGGATGAAGTTGATGGCGAAGGGCATCACTGGGCAGTGACGAGATGTGCAGATTGCGGCAAGGTAATCGGACGAAAGAGCGTTGAGGAATAAAGGCCTCTGCAAATTCATTATAAAATTTGCCGGACATTCGAAAGAATGTCCGGCATTTCATATCCAATTGCGTGATCGCAAAGGGTCCGTTTTTTATTTGGAGGAGGCAACGCTCTTTCTCACAAGTGCGCGGCGAAGCTTTGCCTCTGCCAATTTCAGGTCATTCTGGGACGAGGACGGATTTTTGAGCACGCTGTCCGCTTTCTCGTAAGCAGCATTGGCCCGATCGACATCAATTTTGTCGGACCACTCAAAGGTGGTGGGAACCAGAGTGACAGCGCCATCTACCACGCTGAGCATACCACCGATACAGGCTGCTGTCCGGCGAACGCCACCGGCAATGATTACGGCTCGTCCCATGCCAAGGGGCGCCACATAATTAATGTGACGGGCCAGAATTGCCACATCGCCGCTGGTGGTTCGGACAATGATTTGTTCAGCACTGCCGTCGTAGATCAGACCGTCAGGGGTGACAATTTTCAGGGGAAAGCTTGTCATGCCTTCTCACCGCCCCGGTACTTGGCAACCACCTCGTCGATGGAACCGGCGAACAGGAAGTAGGATTCGGGAATGTCATCATGCTTGCCTTCGATGATCTCCTTGAAGGAGCGAATGGTTTCCTTCAGAGGAACGTACTTACCCTGGTAACCGGTAAACTGTTCCGCCACGTGGAAGGGCTGGGACAGGAAACGCTGCACCTTTCGGGCCCGGTTAACGGTGAGCTTATCTTCTTCGCTCAGCTCATCCATACCCATGATGGCGATGATATCCTGAAGCTCTTTATAGCGCTGGAGGATGCTCTGGACGGCGCGGGCGGTCTCGTAGTGCTCCTGGCCCAGAATTTCAGGGGAGAGAATACGGGAGGTGGAGTCCAGGGGATCAACGGCAGGATAGATGCCCAGAGAGGCAATACCACGGTCCAGAACGGTGGTGGCATCCAGGTGGGCAAAGGTTGTAGCGGGGGCAGGGTCGGTCAGGTCATCAGCGGGAACGTAGACGGCCTGAACAGAGGTGATGGAGCCGTCCTTGGTGGAAGTAATTCTCTCCTGCAGAGCGCCCATCTCGGTTGCCAGAGTAGGCTGATAACCAACGGCGGACGGCATACGGCCCAACAGTGCGGAAACCTCAGAGCCAGCCTGGGTGAAGCGGAAGATGTTGTCGATGAACAGCAGCACGTCCTGATGCTTCACATCGCGGAAATATTCTGCCATGGTCAAACCGGACAGGCCAACTCTCATACGTGCTCCGGGGGGTTCATTCATCTGACCAAAAACCATGGCGGTCTTGGAGATAACACCGGATTCGGTCATTTCGTTGTACAGGTCGTTGCCCTCACGGGTACGCTCGCCGACGCCGGTGAACACGGAATAGCCATTGTGAGCAGTTGCGATGTTATAGATCAATTCCTGAATCAGAACGGTCTTACCCACACCTGCACCGCCGAACAGACCAATTTTACCGCCTTTGGCATACGGGCAGATCAGGTCAATAACCTTAATGCCGGTTTCCAAGATCTCGGTGGCAGGCTGCTGTTCCTCATAAGAGGGAGCAGGGCGGTGAATAGGCCAGCGAGTCTGAGCCTCAACCTGGGGCTTATTGTCAATTGGGTTGCCCAACAGGTTAAACACACGACCCAGACATTCGTCACCCACAGGCACGGAAATGGGAGCACCGGTGTCCTCAGCCTCAGTACCGCGCTGCAGACCGTCGGTGGAAGACATTGCGATGCAGCGAACCACATTATCGCCGATGTGCTGCGCAACTTCGGCAGTGATGGTAGCGTCGCCGTTTTTAACAAGGATTGCGTTGAGCAGCTTAGGAAGCTGGTCATCCGCAAATCGGATATCCAGAACAGGACCCATTACCTGGATAACTGTTCCTTTGTTGTTTGCCATTGGATTCAACTCCTTTTGTGAAAAATGGGGGAGAAGAATGCAGAATGCAGAATGCAAAATGCAATACAAAATCGAAAAGCCTTAGGAACCAGCCACAATCTCAGTGATTTCCTGGGTAATGGCGGCCTGACGTGCCCGGTTGAATTTCAGGCTCAGGTCGGCAATCATTTCCTCGGCATTTTGAGTGGCGTTGTCCATGGCGGTGCGACGGGCTGCTTGTTCAGAAGCACGGGATTCGCAAAGAGCGCCATAAAGTTGTCCGCCCAAATACTCAGGAATGATCGCGTCAAATACCTCTTCATTGCTGGGCTCATAAACAATGCCGCCGTATTTGCCGTTTGGATCGGCCAGAGGCTTTTCCAGAGGCAGCAGCTTCATGGATTCAGGGGACTGGGAGAGCATAGATTCAAAATTGGTATACGCTACGTGAATCTCGCTATAAGTGCCGTTCCGGAAGGCTTTACAAAGCTGTTTCGCAATGGAAAAGCAGTCTCCAATGGAAATATCAGCAGCCTCTGCATAGCTCTCGGTGAAGGCGCGGACGCCCCGGCTCCGAAAGAATTCCACGGCCTTTTTACCGATGGGCAAAACCTCGGCATCCTGCCCCTGAATCTGCTGCTCCACCAACTTGAGTACATTGCTGTTGTAGCCGCCGGCCAGACCGCGGTCACCTGCGATGACAATATACATCACTTTGGACTTGGGCTGTTCCTTCAAATACTGGGAGGAAAAGTCCCGGTTGGAGACGGAGATATCAGTAATGGTCTGGTGGAGAATCTCGAAATAAGGACGAGAGTTCAAAACCTGGGCCTGGGCACGGCGCAGCTTGGAAGCAGCCACCATTTCCATTGCTTTGGTGATCTGCTTCGTGCTTTCCATGCTTCGGATTCGATTTTTAATCTCCTTGGTGGATACGCCAGCCATAGTCAGCCCTCCTTACATCGGAGCGAACTGCTTGACCAGCTCATCCAGCGCAGACTTCAGCGCGGCCTCGGTGTCACTTTCCAGCTTACCGGAAGAACGGATTGCTTCCAGAACATCGGCATGGAAATGATTCATGTGCTCTTCCAGACGCTGCTCAAATTCGGGAACCTGGTCCACGGGAATGGAGTGCAGATAACCGTGAGTAACGGCATAGATGATGCAGACTTGCTGTGCCACTTCCTTGGGGGAGTTGTTCTTCTGTTTCAGAACAGCAACAATCCGTTCGCCCAATGCCAGACGTTCCTTGGTGTCGGCGTCCAGGTCGGAGCCGAACTGAGCAAAGCTTTGCAGTTCACGGTACTGGGAATACAGCAGCTTCAGAGAACCGGCAACCTTCTTCATAGCCTTGATCTGGGCGTCACCACCCACACGGGAGACGGAGATACCGGGATTCACTGCGGGCATAACACCAGAATTGAACAGCTCGGTTTCCAGGAAGATCTGACCGTCGGTGATGGAAATGACGTTGGTGGGAATGTAGGCAGAAACGTCACCTGCCTGGGTTTCAATAATGGGAAGCGCTGTCAGGCTGCCACCACCCAATTCGGGAGACAGCTGAGCAGCACGTTCCAGCAGACGGGAGTGAAGGTAGAACACGTCGCCGGGGTAAGCCTCTCGTCCGGGTGGACGGCGAATCAGCAGAGAAATGGCACGGTATGCCACAGCGTGCTTGCTCAAGTCATCGTAGATGACCAGCACGTCCTTGCCTTGGTGCATGAAAAATTCGCCCATGGTACAGCCGGAGTAGGGGGCGATATACTGCATGGGGGCCAGTTCGGAAGCGGTTGCACTGACCACGATGGTGTAATCCATAGCACCACCCCGGGTCAGGTTCTCCACAACTTGGGCAACGGTGGAACGCTTCTGACCGATGGCAACATAGATACAGATAACATTCTTACCTTTCTGGTTCAGAATGGTGTCGGTAGCAATGGTGGTCTTACCGGTTTGACGGTCGCCGATGATCAGCTCACGCTGACCGCGGCCAATGGGAATCATGGAGTCGATTGCTTTGATACCGGTCTGCAGGGGACGATTGACATGCTGACGTTCAATGATGCCGGGGGCGGGGGACTCAATTGCTTTGTAATCCTCGGCAGCAATTGTGCCTTTGCCGTCGATGGGCTCACCCAGAGCATTTACAACGCGGCCGATTAGTCCTTTGCCAACGGGCACAGACACCACCTTACCGGTACGCTTGACGATGTCTCCTTCCTTAATTCCCTGGTCAGAGCCAAGGATAACGATGGAAACAGTGTCCTCTTCCAGGTTTTGGGCCATGCCGAAAGAGCCGTCGGGGAATTCCACCAGTTCACCGGACATGCACTTTTCCAGACCGGAAGCCTTGGCGATGCCGTCACCTACCAGAATGACAACGCCGGTTTCGGACACTTCCATCTTGGTTTCATAGTTCTTAATCTGATTGCGAATGATCTTCGTTATTTCTTCGGGTCTTAATTCCATACTGTCCCTGCTTTCTCATCAGAGTACGGTGTTATTCAGCAAATCCCGGATGTTGTCCAAACGGTTCTTCACCGTTCCGTCCAGGCGCTGACCGTCATAGTCCAGGCGGACACCGCCAAGACATGCGGGGTTAATCCGATTACGAAGCAAGATGGTCTTGCCCGTAATGCGGCTGAGCTTCTGCGTCAATGCCTCGCTCTGCCGGCTGCTCAGTGCAACGGCTGTGACGGCGGTAACGCTGACAATGTTATGGTCGCGGTTATAAAGTTGCGTGAACATCTCACAGCAATTTGAGAACTGCTTGATGTATCCCTTTTCGGTGAGGATTTTAAGAAAGTTCAAAAGATAGATGTGGATTTTTCCGCGAAAGCTGTCGTCCAGGATCTGGCAGCGCTCCTGCTTGCTCAGATTGGGGGAGCAGAGCAGCCGAAGAAAATCGGGCTCTGCCTGAAAGCTTTCATCCAGGATCTGCATCTGTCCTTTTACTTCTTCAGTCACATTTTCACTTAAGGCCAGCTCGTAGAGGGCCTCGCCGTACACGCTTCCAATTTGGGTCATACCTGATCACCCAATTCGTCGATAAAGCGGTCAATGAGACCGGATTGATCTTCTTCACCAAGCTCCCGCTCCACTACCTTGCTGGCAATGGCCATGGCCAGGCCGGAGATTTCATTCTTGGCATCGTTGATGGCCTTTTTCTTCTCCATGGCAATGTCGGCAGAGGCCTTGCTTTTAATCTGAGCGGCCTGCTGCTGTGCCTCACCGATGATCTTTTCGGATCGCTCGGCGGCGGTCTTCTGGGCACTTACCAGAATTTCGTTGGCCTGCTGAGTGGCCTGGAGCATATTCTGCTCGTAGGTTTTCTTGATGTCCAGGGCTTCCTCACGGGCAGCCTGGGCGTCGCTGATCTGTTTGTCCGCTGCTTCCCGGCGCTGGTCAAGAACGGCCAGAATCTTGTCCAGGAAGAACTTCTTTACAATGAACATCTGGACAAACAGGTTGCAGATGGTGGCAATCAGGGTAAGCGGTTCCACTGCCACAAGGGACTGATAAAGTGTCTCCATTGAGTTGCCTCCTTCCGGGTAGAATGAAAAATGATGCCGGAGGATTAGCCCAGGTACTTCATGAACTGGCCGGGAGCGAAGAAAATCAGCAGCAGGCCGGTAACGAAGCCGTAGATACCGGTGGTCTCGGAAAGAGCAACACCAAGGATCAAGGTGCTGGTGACATCGCCCTTGCACTCGGGCTGACGTCCAATGGCCTCACAGGCGCGGGCAACGGCGTTACCTTCACCGATACCAGGGCCGATACCGGCAATCAGAGCGAGACCCGCACCGATTGCACAGCCGCACAAAGCGATACCTTTTGCCAAAACGGTAAAATCCATAAAATTTGCCTCCTAAAAAATTGATGACATTTTTATTCAAATGGCCTTTCGGCCTGTTTGACGGGATAAAATCAACCTGCTGCCTGTTTGATGAAAATGGTGGTCAGGGTGCAGAAGATAAAGGCCTGAATGCAGCCACCGAACCAGTCAAAGTAGAAGCTGGTGAGGGCAGGAATACCAATGGTCAGCCAGGGGAACCGGAGCCCAGCCAGGCTGATCAGAGCCAGAACGCCAAGCACACCCACGATAATTCCGATTACCTTGAGCGCTTTCTTTTTCTTGGCTCTGCCCAGGAAGAACAGTGCCAAGCCGATGGCAGCGGTGCCGATAGCCGCAAACAGGCTGGAACCCAGAAGATTCATCAGGCCATAGCTGGCAGCGGTGAGTGCACCATAAATCAGAGCGCTGATAACAGTACCGGAGAGGATGTTGCCGAAGTGACGGCAGGCCATACTGATGGGGGTAAAAAGCTCAGACATCACATTGATGGGAGCCATGACAAAGATGGGATCCAGGAAGCCCTTCAGATAACCGCCAATGCCGGAGGATTTGATTTTGTGGTAAGTGATCAGAACGAACACCACAAGCGCCCAGCCGAGTTCTGTCATCAGGTCGGCCGTGGGGCTCCAAATGCCCAAGAGACTAATCAGGTTGGAAACAACGCTGGTTGCAAAAATGGCGCCAACCAAAGGGATGTAATGATCAAACCCGGTCCCCATGTTGTCGTGGACAAACTTCACCAGAGAAGTAACGGCCATCTCTGCCACTGCCTGTTTCCGACTGATTTTGGTTACCTTCAGTCCGGAACCAAGCCAGATGCACAGGGCAGAGATGATGATCATCACAAGCCAGCTGACCACAACCGTTTGGGTCAGATGGACAGTTCCCAGAATGGGAAGCTCGAACTCTGCCAAATATTTTGCGCCATTGATAGACAGTTCCATAAATATCACCTCAGAATATAATGCGGGGAAATTATACTTCAAACGAATTCAGATTGTCTTCGGGATTCTCTTCCTCCGGAACAGGTTCCCGGGTGGAAGCGGACGTTTCTTCCTTAGGCATCAGGCGGCCGGTAATCTGCAGAAAGTAGATTACAGCAGTGGGGAAGAGCAGGGGAACAGCAGCTGCTATGACGTTGATAAAGGGGATGAAAAACGCGGCTACAACCCAGGCGGCCTGGACAAAAAGTCGAAGATTGTAGCTTGCCTGGACTTTGGCTTTGCGAAGCTTTTGATCCTGGGTTGCCGCAGCAGTCTGTACCATCAGGCACATCAGTGCAAAGTTCAGAATGGCAATCAGCGTGCCGCCCAGGGTTCCAAGAATAATCCGATAGCTGAACTGGCCGATGCCGCAAAAATGCAGCACCACGAAAGCGGCGATTTCGATGACTGCACAGATGCTGCTTCCGGCGGCAATCCGGGACAACTGTTTTTTGGATGCGGGTTGTAATTTCATGGAGCATAGCCCTCCTGGAAAAGCTGAGAATAATCAGTCGTGATCATTAAAGGAAACCGGTGGATTTTCATCCTTATCTTTTCCTTTTTTGTCGATCAGGGCCATGGCCTTTACCGTATCCCGTACACCAACAGCAGCAGTTATCAGGCCAAACAAAATACCGACCCAGATGACCCACTGTCCCCAGCCCCAATGATCCCGGAGCCAGACGGCCAGCATGACAAAGCCAATCAGGGGAAACACAACAGAAATTCCAAACTGGGGAAGCCAAATCAGCAAGCTCCATTCTTTCATTTCAACAGATGCCTCCCTAAAAGTGCACAGTACCCATAATCAAATCTTAGTATACATTATTTTGCGCGAAGATTCAAGAATAAATAATTAAAAAACCCGGGTGAAATCAAAAAGTTCAAATTATCAATCGGTTCCATTTGATCAGTAGGAGGGCCCCGGTCTACTGGAAATAATTGATTGATAAAAAATCATATGACTACTTCCTTTTTGGATGGAAATGTAGTAAAATACGAACATAACATGGCCTTCATGCATAAACTGCTTTGGGGTGATCCGATGGGGTGGTGGATTATCGTTGGTTTCTTAACAGCGTTCGGTGCTTTGTGCACTGTTTTAACGCTGTATGGTGCTCTGCTGCATCGCACGTACCGTGGAATCGGGATTTGTCTGATTACGCCGGTTTGCAGCGGGGATGAAGCCATGTTTTATCTTTGGCTGAAATCTCTGGGAATTCTGAAATGCAAAATTCTGGAAGTGGAGTCCCGGGAGCTATGGAATATGCTTGAAAAGAGCGGAAAAGAAATTACACGGTGGGATTCAAATGCCCGACCCGGAACAGGAGCGGAAGAAATTGACAGAGCAGGAAATGGAGATTCTTCAGGGCACCATCAGCGCGGTGGTGTATCAGAATTATGAAAACGGGTATTCCGTCCTTCGGCTGGCAGTGGGAGGAGGACAGTCTGTCACGGTGGTTGGAACCATCCCCTTACCTGCAGTTGGAGAACAGCTGATGGTTACAGGGCGCTGGAGTAACCACTCCAGCTATGGCAAGCAGTTTGAGGCGGAATTTTTGGAACGGATGATGCCCCAATCCTCTTCGGAAATACTTGCATACCTGTCCAGCAGGATTATTAAAGGCATCGGGCCAAAAACAGCTGCCAGGATTGTGCAGCATTTTGGTGATGAAACGCTGCTTGTGATGGAGCGGGAACCCCAGCGCCTGGCAGAGGTTCCAGGTATTTCCCGGGAAAAGGCACTCACCATTGGAGAGGAATTCCGACTTCAGGTTGGAATGCGCCAGCTAATGGAGTTTTTTGCCGCACATCATCTGCCGGCGGAGCTGGCGGTGCGAACCTATAAGATTTACGGTGACAGTACATTGGATTTACTTTACGAGGATCCGTATCTTCTGATGGACGAGGGGCTGGACGCCTCCTTTGGTGCGGTGGACCGATTCGCCATTGAGCTGGGCGTGGCCGGAGATGATCCCAGACGCGTGGAAGCGGGGCTGCTGTTTGAGCTGACTTACAATCTGTCTGCGGGTCATAGCTTCCTGCCGGAGGAAAAACTGAAAGCAGCGACGGCCCAACTTCTCTCCGTGGATGCAGAAACAGTTCAACAGGGGATTATTCGGGCGCAGGAAGCCGAACGGATTATCCCGGATTCTCTGGCCGGGATCCGGGTGGATTATCTGCCGCAGCTTCGTGAGGCAGAGTGTTACTGCGCCAGAAGACTTTTGGAGTTTGCATCCAGCTCTTTTCCGGAGAGAAAAGATTTGGATGTCCTGTTGCGCCGGGTGGCTTCCGAGAGTGGATTGAATTACTCCGGGCAGCAGGAGCAAGCCATTCGGGAAGCGGTTACCTCCGGCTTGCTGATTATCACCGGAGGCCCCGGTACCGGCAAGACGACGGTACTGCGGGGGATTCTGAACCTGCTGGGTGAAATGCAGCTGCGGGTTCTTTTGGCGGCTCCTACCGGACGTGCAGCAAAACGGTTGACGGAGGTAACAGGGGAGGAAGCTTCCACCATTCATCGCCTTCTTGAGGCGGGAATTGACCAGGCAACCGGGAAAATGGTTTTTGCCAAGGATGAGGACAACCTTCTGAAATGTGATGCAGTCATTGTGGATGAAATGTCCATGGTGGATGTTCTGCTGCTTTCCAGTCTGATGAGGGCAATTCCCAGCGGAAAGCGATTGATTCTTGTGGGTGATCCGGATCAGCTTCCGCCGGTTGGCCCGGGATTTCCTTTCAGTGATATGCTCCGCAGTGGAGTTCTTCCCACGGTACGGTTGACTGAAATTTTCAGGCAGGCACAGCAGAGCCTGATCGTTATGAATGCACACCGGGTCAATGGCGGTCAGATGCCGGAATTGAAAACCGTCACCAGTGATTTCTTTTTTATGCGCAGAAATACCGAGGAGAGTGTCACGCAGTTGATCCGGGACCTGTGTACTACCCGGCTTCCCAAGAATATGGGCATCCAGCCTTCTGAAATCCAGGTACTTTCGCCTACCCGAAAGGGTGGTGTCGGGACGGCAGCGCTGAATAAAATGCTTCAAGCCGCACTGAACCCTGCAGCACCGGAGAAAAAGGAGAAGGCTTATGGAGAGATTATTTTCCGGGAAGGCGACCGGGTGATGCAAATCAGAAACAACTATGATATAATGTGGAAGAAAACCGACGGGAGTGCGGTAGGTACCGGCATTTTCAACGGAGATGTGGGTACTATTGCAAAGATTGACCTCAATGAAGAAATGATCCGGGTGGTGTTCGATGATCGGGAGGCGGAGTATGATTTTACGCAGCTCGGTGAACTTGAACCGGCCTATGCCATCACGGTACATAAGAGTCAGGGCAGCGAATACAGAGCTGTGATTCTCACCGCATGGAATGGTTCGCAATATCTCCTGAGCAGGAGTATTCTGTATACCGCGATCACAAGGGCAAGAGAATTGCTGATTATTGTCGGCAGGGAGGAAACAATTGCTGTGATGACCGAAAACGCAAAAAGAAACCGGCGGTACACCGGTTTGAAGCTGCGGCTCCAGGAAAGAACCACATGAGAAGGGTACTGTATTGGGTCAGGAGTATCCTCTTTCCCAGGCGTTGTATGCTCTGCCGTCGTTTTCTGGTAAAACAGGAGGCCAATATGTGCCATCACTGCCGCACATCGGCACCGGAATACCCCTTTGGGGCGCGAAAGCCAGATCCTGCAGGAAAAAATGACCGTCATTTTCTTGACAGTTTCACCGCTGTCTGGTACTATGAGGAAGATGTCCGCAGAAGCATACTGCGGTATAAGTTCCGAAAAGCGGTGCATCTGGCACCAAAATTCGGTGCGCTTCTTGCGATGAAGCTGCTGGAGCAGGGGCCCGAACAGATTGATGTGCTGACCTGGGTTCCGGTAAGTACCCTTCGTCGGTTACGTCGAGGATATGACCAATGCGAGCTTTTGGCAAAGGCTGTAGGGGAGGAGTTGGGTGTTCCGCAGAAGAAAGCATTGCGGAAGATTCGCAACAACCCGCCTCAGTCCGGCCTTACGTCCGTTTCAGCCCGGAAAGCAAATGTTCTGGGCGCTTACAAAGTAGTTAAGAATATTGATCTTCAGGGAAAGCGTGTTCTGCTGCTGGATGATATCTACACTACCGGGGCGACCATGAACGAATGTGCCCGAGTGCTGCTGACTGCGGGAGCGAAGGAAGTACACGGAGCTGCCATTGCGGTGGTTCGACATCAGAAAAAATAACCAAGTGGGTGAATGATATGCAGTTGTTTTCCAATGACCTGGGTGTTGACCTGGGTACATCCAATGTTTTGATTTATGCGGACGGCAAAGGCCTTGTTGTTCGTGAGCCTGCGGTGGTTGCGTTGGACCGCAACACCGGCAAGATTCTGCAGGTTGGCGCAGCGGCACGGAATATGCTGAACCGTACGCCTGGTAATGTTGTGGCCATGCGGCCACTGCGGGAAGGCATCATCTCCGACCACGAGATGACTGTTCGTATGCTTCAGGAGATGTTTAAGACGGCCACGAAGGCTTCCGTGTTCACACTAAAGCCTCGTGTTGTTATCAGTGTTCCCAGCGGCGTCAGTGAAGTGGAAGAGCGCAGCGTCATCAACGCTGCCATCGAGGCTGGTGCCCGACGGGTGTTCCTGATTGAAGAGCCGCTGGCTGCCGGATTGGGTGCCGGTTTGGACCTGAAGGATGCCACCGGACATATGGTTGTGGATATTGGCGGCGGTACAACGGATATTGCTGTTCTGAGTATGAACAGTGTCGCGGTATCGTCCTCTCTGAAGGTAGCTGGTGATTTCTTTGATGAAGCCATTGCCCGTTATGTCCGTCGTCAGTACGGCGTGGTGATCGGACAGGTCACAGCCGAAGAGGTTAAAATTCAAATCGGTCAGGTGTATCCCCGACAGGAAGAGATGAGCATGAATGTCAAGGGCAGAGATTCCAAGACCGGCATGCCCAAGACGGTTACCTTGACATCCACGGAAATTTATGAGGTGCTCCGCCGTCCTGCACGGCAGATTGCCGATGAGGTGCTCGCTGTCCTGGAGCAGACAAGCCCTGAGTTGGTCAGTGATATTTCCGAAAGTGGTATTACCCTTACCGGCGGATGCAGTCAGGTTTGGGGATTTTGTGAACTGCTTATTGAGCGTACGGGTATTTCCTGCATTCTGGCGGATGATCCGGACTCCTGCACTGCCTACGGCTGCGGAAAGAGCCTTGCCTGGATTAACCGTATGCAGGAAGGGCCCATCAACATTGCCCGCCGCCGCATGATGCGCAGCAACTATTAAGCAAATTACAAATTAGTAGTAACATAGAATGCCTCCGAACAGGTTCCTGATCTGTTCGGAGGCGTTCTTTATATGATTTTAGGTTATCGGCTTTAATAAGCAGGCCGTGAGAATGTTGTTTGAAGCATCAACGGAACGGCGAAATACCTTCCCCCGGGGGGAAGGTGGCCCGGCGTAAGCCGGGGCGGATGAGGAACGGCGATGCAGTAGGACAGGGAATGCACCCAAATAAAACGGATAAAGGTTTCGGTTTCAACCATTTTTACGGAGTGCATAGGAATATTTTACTTTTCGCCGTTCCTCATCAGTCACCCAAATCGGTTCCGAAGTGCCGATTTGGGCGA
>JALFGI010000011.1 GCA_022777455.1 Clostridiales bacterium
GGGAGCCAAGGGGCGCGTCGGTTTCGGTACGCCAAACAACAATTTAGCCTGCAAAAGCGTTACCGGGCGGTACCCAGGAGTCCCGGATATCACACCACCCCGGTGCGCATTGGGATGAAGCGCCCTGCGCTTCAAATTACAGTTTTCTGTTTTAATCCCATAATCCCAATCTCCGTATGAACGGAAACGCTGCCGAAAAAACGGCAGCGCTTTTTATTTCTGTTTCACACTGGAGCCCATCACGTCGGAGATTTCGGTGATGGTGATAAAGGCGTTCGTATCCATGGCGGTGACCATTTTTTTGACCCTGGGGATCTGGAACCGGTTCACCACGAAGTAGATTACGCATTTCTCTGTTCCGGAAAAATACCCCCGGGCATTGATCTGGGTGATGCCCCGGCCGAATTCATTGGAGAGTGCCTGGCAGATTTCCTGCTCCCGCTCCGTCACAATCATCACGGCCTTGGCTTTGTCCAGACCTTCCACAATGAAGTCGATGGTCTTGTTGCCCACAAAATAAGTAATGATGGAGTAAAGCGGCAGAATCCAGCTGCCCCAGATGATGCCGATGAGGATGTAGAGAATCACGTTGTAGATCATCACGAAGGTGCCCACGGTAAGCCCCAGGCCCTTGGCAAAGGTAACGCCCAGCACCTCCATGCCGTCGATGGCTCCGCCGAAGCGGATGGTCAGGCCGCTGCCCGCACCGGAGACCAGTCCGCCGAAAATGGCGCACAGCAGCAAATCCTGCCCGGCAAAGGGGGAGGCGGCGGATACATCCACGGGCAGCACGTTGGTGATCAGGAAGGATGCCCCGGAGTACACCAGCACCGCCCAGATGGAATACAGGGTGAAGCACCAGCCCTGCTTTTTCAGACCGAAGAGAAACAGGGGGATGTTCAGCACCACCAGAAACAATGACAGGGTATATTCCGGCGGGGTCGCCTGCCAGAGCAGCATGGAGGTGCCGGAGATGCCGCTGTCATACAGGTTCACCGGGGCAAGGAACATGGTCACGCCCACGGCGTTGATGCAGCCGGCGGCGATGAGCAGCAGGAAATTCTGCCAGCGCAGCTGCTTCAGCTCCCCCAGCCCCATCCGGCGGAAAAGGGACACAAACCCCCTTTTGATTTTACCGAAGAGGGGCCGAATGGAGGGCAATCTTCTCTTTTTGGCTTTTTTGCCGGAATGCTTTACGCCCATCCTGCATCCTCCGATTCCGCCTTCCGCCGGCGCAGCAGCAGCTGGGTCACAGCCTGACGGGGGTCCGCGCCTTCGTAGAGAACCTGGTAGGCGGCGCGGATGATGGGCATTTCAACCTGCTGCTTCCGGCACAGCTCCCAGGCGGATTTGGCGGCATAATAGCCTTCCACCACGGCCCCCACCTGCTCCATGGCCTGCTGAGGGGTGCAGCCCTGACCGATGAGGTTGCCGGCCCGGTTGTTCCGGGAGTGCTGGGAGGTGCAGGTGACGATTAAATCACCGATGCCGGAGAGCCCCGCCAGGGTGCTCTGCTGGGCCCCCAGGGAAACCCCCAGCCGGGCGATTTCGGTGAGGCCCCGGGTCATGAGCATGGCCTTGGTGTTGTCCCCGAAGCCCAGACCCGTCACCACACCGGTGCACAGGGCAATCACGTTTTTCAGGGCGCCGCCCAGCTCCGCGCCCACCACATCCGGGCTGGTGTAGACCCGGAAGGTATCGGACATGAAGGCATCCTGGACCAGCTCGGCGCTTTCCCTGTCCTCACAGGCGGCCAGGCAACCGGTGGGGATGCCCACAGCCACTTCCTCTGCATGGCAGGGGCCGGTGAGGGCCACCACGGTTTCGTGACCGGTGACCTGGGATACCACCTGGCTCATGCGAAGCAATGTGCCGTCTTCAATGCCTTTGGTCACGGATACCAGCAGGGTATCCGGCTTCAGGTAGGGGGCAACGGCGGCCAGCACCTGGCGGATGGGGAAGGAGGGGCTGGCGATGACCACCATCCGGCAGTCCGCCACGCAGGCGGGGTCGGCGGTGACGGTGAGGTTTTCCGGCAGAACCCCATTGGGGAGCCGGGGATTGATGCGGGTGCTTTGAATCTGAGCAGCCCGGGCGGCGCTTCTGCACCAGAGGGTGGTGTCGTGGCCGTTTTTGCAAAGAAGGATGGAAAGGGCGGTACCCCAGGCGCCGGCCCCGACAACTGCTGCTTTCATTGCTTTGTTCCTTTCCCGAAGAGGTTGGTCTTGCGCTCTTCCCCCTTCACCAGGCGGACAATGTTGCTCCGGTGCATCCACACAATCAGGGCACTGAGGAAGAAGCCCACCAGGATGGGGAAGAGATTTTCGCCCCGGTGGACCCAGGCATAAAGGAAGCCGAAGGAGCCGGAGGACAGCACGCTGCCCAGGGACACGTAATGCGTCAGGAAATAGGCCACCAGGAAAATACCGAATACAAACAGGCCGATGCGCCAATCCAGCATCAGCGCCACGGTGACGCCGCTGAGGATGCCCTTGCCCCCCTTGAAGCCCAGCAGGGCAGGGAAGTCATGGCCCACAATGACGAACAGGCCGCCCAGGGCGACGCCGTCGATGTAGTGGCCGAAGCGCCCCAGCAGCAGCCCGCCCACCAGGCAGGCAGCCGCGGCCTTGCCCACATCAATGAGAATCACAAACACGGAGGTGGACGCACCGTAGTTCCGGGTGAAGTTGGTCAGACCGGCGTTGCCGCTGCCTTTGGAGCGCACGTCCTCGTGGGCCACCAGATGGCTGATGATCACGGCGCCGTTCAGATTGCCCAGCAGGTAGGCAATGACGGCAGTGAGAATCACAGACAGAACCATTACGTTTCCTCCTTGTCGCCCTTCTGGCGGATGGTGATGCGGACGGGGGTGCCCTTCAGGCCAAAGACCTCCCGGATCTGATTTTCCAGATACCTCTGATAGGAGAAGTGGAAAAGCCGGGCGTCATTGCAGAAGATGACGAAATGAGGCGGCTTGGTGCTGGCCTGGGTCATATAATAGATCTTCAGCCGACGGCCCTTGTCCGTGGGGGGCTGCACCCGGGCGGTGGCATCGGCCAGGACGCTGTTCAGCGCGCCGGTGGTGATGCGGCTGGTGTTCTGGGCGTAGACCTCCTGGATCACCTGGAACAGCTTGTCCACCCGCTGGCCCGTCAGGGCGGAGAGGAACACCACGGGGGCGTAGAGCATATAGCTCAGGCCCTGGCGTACGTCGTTCTCCATATCCCGCATGGTGTTGGTTTCCTTGTCGGCCACGGCGTCCCATTTGTTCACCACGATGATGGCGGCCTTGCCGGCCTCGTGGACCAACCCAGCGATTTTGGTATCCTGTTCGGTGACGCCGTCGTTGGCATCCACCAGAATCAGGCACACGTCGGAGCGGTCAATGGCGTTGATGGAGCGCATGTTGGAGTACTTTTCAATCACATCGTCCACCTTGCTCTTCCGGCGCATACCGGCGGTGTCGATGAAGCAGTATTTTCCGGTTTCGTTCTCGTAGTAGGAGTCGATGGCGTCCCGGCTGGTGCCTGCCACGTTGGAGACGATCACCCGCTCCTCTCCCAGAATCCGGTTCAGGAGGCTGGACTTGCCCACGTTGGGCTTGCCCACGATGGCCACCTTGATGATGCCGTCGTCCTCCTCCTCGGCGTCATTGTCGGGGATGTTGGCCAGCACCCAGTCCAGCAGGTCGCCGGTGCCGTGACCGTGGACGGCGGAGGTTTCAAACAGGTCCCCGATGCCCAGACTGTAGAATTCGTACACATCCGGGTTGGTGGGGCCCACGCTGTCGCACTTGTTCACCGCCAGGGCCACGGGCTTGCCGGACTTGCGCAGCATCACCGCTACGTCCTCGTCCGCCGCCGTGACACCGGAGCGAACATCCGTGACCATGATGATGGCGTCTGCCAGCTCGATGCCGATCTCCGCCTGACGGCGCATGAATTTCAGCATATCGCTGTCGGTGCCCGGCTCGATGCCGCCGGTATCCACCAGGGAGAAGGTGCGGCCGCACCATTCGCAGTCGCCGTAGATCCGGTCCCGGGTGACACCGGGGGTGTCCTCCACGATGGAGGTGCGCTGACCGGTGAGCTTATTGAATAACATGGATTTGCCCACATTGGGGCGGCCAATAATGGCCACCAGGGGTTTTGCCATGAACATCACGTCCTTTCACTGTATCCAATTCATTATGCCATATTTATCTGATAAAAGCAACAAAAAACTGTCTGAAAACGGAAAAAGAGGAAGGCCAGAAGCCTTCCTCTGCTTTTCCGCTTATGCCTTACTCAGCCTCAACAGCCACAACCTGACGGCCGTTGTAGGTGCCGCAAGCCTTGCAGGCTCTGTGGGGCATGACGGGTTCACCGCACTTGGGGCAAACCGCAACGCTGGGAGCGGAGAGCTTCCAGTTGGAGCCACGGCGCTTATCGCGGCGGGCCTTGGACACTTTACACTTAGGGACAGCCATGGTGACACCTCCTTGGTAAAACTGCTTTTAACAGCATCGTTTATTGGTTTACTTCTCCAGAAGCTGCCGTAAAGCAGCAAATCGGGGATCGAGTTCCTTCTGGCAGCCGCAGGGACCGTCGTTCAGGTTCTTGCCACACCGGTGGCACAGGCCCTTGCAGTCGTCCTTGCACAGCAGCTTGGAATCCAAATTCAGCACAAACACGGTGCGCACAATGTCGTCCAGGTCGGCGCTGTCCCCTTCAAGAGGGAATACCCACTCGTCTTCGTTTTCCTCGTTGCTCAGTTCGGTTACCAGAACCACATCGATGGGAAAATCGATAAAGCGGTCAAACTCTGCGGCGCAGCGGTCGCAGATGCCGTGGATGGTGGTGGTAACATTGCCTTTCATCAACAGGACGCCGGCGGTATTGCGCACCACGCCCTGAGCCACAACCGGCTCAGACACCGGGCACGAAACGCCGTAACGAAGGTCGCTGAGATCTACGCTGACGGAAAAAGGAACGCTTGCGCCGGGACTGTCAATGATCTTGGAAAGCCCTAGCAGCATACTTTTCCCCTCCTCGCAGTCATGCCTTGATATTATATAGGCAAAATGGGGATTTGTCAAACATTATTTTTATTTTTTAATGGAATGGGGCAAATCGGGAAATTGTAATTTGGCGGGCAGATACGGCAGCACCCCTTGGCTCTCCCTTTGGGAGAGCTGTCAGCCGAACAGGCTGACTGAGAGGGTACCGCAGGAAGATAATAGCACCCGAAATCAAACCATACTGGCCCTCTCAGGGGCGCCCCTTACGGGGCAGCCAGCTCCCCCAGAGGGGGAGCCAAGGGGGCGGGGTCCGGTACGCCAAATTACAATTTGCACACTTGCGGAGCAAAAACGAGAAGCGCATTTTATTTTTCGCCGTTTTCCTCCAGCTTTTCCCGCAGGTCGGCGGCAAGGCGGGCAATGAGGGTGCCGTTGCTGGGGCGGGGAATGGTGCCGTCGGGGCCGGCAGGGAAAAGGGCAGCCCAGCTTTGGGTATTTTGCTGGCTCCAGGCGGCATTGATGGCGGTGCGGATGGAGCGCTCCACCTGCAGGGCGGTTCCGCCGAACATGGCGCCCACGGAAGGGTACAGCTCCTTGGTGATGGAAATATTCGGCTGCCGGCACATCATCAGCACGGCTTCCTTTAGATACTCGGAGCCGTTGTGACGGGGAGAGAACTTCAGCGCCTCGATTTGTTCCGTCACATAGGCCTGGGGATTGATGGGCTTGACTGGCCTGTCGTTCAGCCGTTTGGTCAGATCCCGTACCCGCTGGGATACGGCAGCAGGGGTGCAGGGTTTGCGGATGATATAGCCGATGCCCAGCTCCTGGGCGCTTTCCAGCACATAGTCATTGAAGAACCGGGTGACGGCCAGAACCATTGGGCGCAGTCCGGCCCTGCGGATTTCGTGGAGCAGTGTGACACCGTCCAGCTCGGTGAGCATCAGATCCAGGATGATCACATCCGGATTGATCTGCGGAGCAGTTTCCAGTGCCTGTCTTCCGTTGCTGCAATGGTGCACTTCGTAGGTATCGCACAGTACCTGGTCCAAAGCCTGCCGGAATTCTTCACTGTTGTCTACAATCATCAAGGTTAAGCCGCCCAAATTCTTCACACCTTTGTCAGAGGAAAATAGATTTGTCTTTCAAAAGTTTGGAAAATGACATGTGCAGGATATCCTACAGGTTAGAATAACACATCTTCTTTCGCTTTTCAATCGGCCCATCTCGACACTTTTCGACAAAAAATCCCCTGCGTGTTTGCACGCAGGGGAAATTCAGGGAAAATCAGCCGTTTCTGTCTTCACCGAAGAAGTATTTGTACCATTCTTCGTAGGTGCCGTTTTCGGGCATGCCGGGCTGGGTGCCGGCGGTGGAGGTGTCGGAATTCAGATCTTTGGGCTTCTCGTCCAGGGTGATGTCCATGGTAATCCGCTCGCCGGAACGGATCACGGTGACGGAGGTGGTGTCCCCGGCCTTGAAGCGGCGCAGGGTACGGGTCAGCTCGGACACGGTGGACACATCGTACTCACCCAGGGCGATGATGATGTCCTTGGGCTGGATGCCTGCCCGGTCAGCGCTGCCGCCGTCAACCACGGTGACCACATAGGCACCGGTGGGCAGACCGTAGAGGGAAGCGGCGGAGCTGTCGGTGTCCTGAACGGTGACGCCCAGGTAAGCGCCGGTGACGTAGCCGAAGTCCCGCAGGTCGCCGATGATGCTCATCACATCGTCAATGGGGATGGCGAAGCTGATGCCCTCAATGGAAGCACCGGAGGAGGTGGTGCCGGAATACTTGGCGGAGGTGATGCCAACCACTTCGCCGTACATATTGAACAGGGGACCGCCGGAGTTGCCGGAGTTGATGGCCGCATCGGTCTGGATCATATTAATCACGGTGTTGGAACTGTCGGTGGAGACCTGGCGGTCCTTGCCGCTGACGTAGCCAACGGTCAGTGTGGCGGTAAGGGAGCCCAGAGGGTTGCCGATGGCCACCACCATATCGCCGATGGACAGCTGATCGCTGCTGCCCAGCTTCACGGCGGGCAGGCCCTCGGCTTCGATCTTCAGCACGGCCACGTCATTCAGAGAATCGTAGCCGATCACTTCGGCCTCGTATTCCTCGTCATTGTCCATGACCACGCTCACGGAAACGGCACCCTCAATCACATGATAGTTGGTGACCACATAGCCGTTGTCGGTGAGGATGAAGCCGGAGCCGGTGGAGGTACCCTGACGGGTCTGGCCGCCGTAGTAGCTGGTCTGAACGGTGCTGGAGATAGCCACAACGCTGCCGGCGTAGTTCTGGTAGATTTCCTTGGGGGTCATGGCGCCCTCTTCCATGATGTAGCTCACGCTTTCAGAGGGGGCGACCTGAAGATTGTCCACCTTTTTCTGCAGCTGGGCAATGGTATTGGCATCTGCCTGGGCCTGGGCCTGCCATTTGCTGTTGATGGAGGCGTAGGTCAGGCCGCAGCCGCCGGCCACCATGGCCGCCACCAGAACCACAGCTACCACGCCGCGCAGAAATGCGTGCTTCTTCTTGCCCTGGTGCTTGGGTACCTCGGGGGTATGAACAGGCTCCACAGGCTGAGAGTCGGGGGTAAAAGGCTGCTGAGGCTCCTGCGCCTCAAAGGGGTTGTTTTCATAGTTTTCCATGGAGATTCCTCCTTGTTTTCTGAATCTGTCTATGATGTTAAAATGGACATGTGAAAAAAATGTGTACGCTTCGATAACGATATTTGAAATGTGGTTTTCAAGGATAGAATATCCAATTTTCCGTTGCCCGTCAAGAGAAAAACAGCGGGCCAATGCAAAAAAGAAAGGGAACCGCCGGGGTTCCCTTTCCAATTGGCTGGGTTACTTTCTGCGGAAGGACATGCAGTCGGTGCACTGGTCCACGGTGGGATTGCTTTCGTGGGTGCCCACCAGAATCTTGTCCAGGGAGCAGTAGTTTTCGCTCTGGCAGTGGTTGGCGCACTCGCTGACGGTGCACTCCACACATTTGTTGGCATGGCAGTTCATATTTTTTCCCTCCTTTTGTTAGGTTCGCAGATAGTATGAACCGAAGAAGAAAAAATATGCGGCGGGAAAAACCAAATGAATATATTGGCAAATTGCAATTTGGCGGTGCGTTGAATGGAACCAGGTTCCGTCCTAACTGTAGGGGAGGCTCTTAGCCTCCCGCGCAGTATAACCACAAATAGAAACCCGGTTGGGCGAATTCGTACGATGTCAGACACGATACCATTCAACGGAACACCCAGTTCCGTTACGTTGCGGGCGGCTGCGAGCCGCCCCTACAGTGAGTTGGGAAGCGATCCAGCCCACCAAACAACAACTTGTCAATGAATTAGGCGGAACACATAAAAAGGCAGCAGAGAATCTCCTCTGCTGCAGCTTTTTACATCACGGTACTGATCCAATAAACGACTCCATACACCACGCTGGCGGCCAGGCCGTAGACGATGACGGGTCCGGCGATGGTGAACATTTTGGCTCCCACCCCCAGGATGAAGCCTTCCGTCTGGAACTCCACCGCCGGCGCAGCCACGGCGTTGGCAAAGCCTGTGATGGGCACCAGGGTGCCGGCTCCGGCGTATTTTGCCATGTCGTCGTACAGGCTCAGCCCGGTGAGCAGGGCGGACAGCCCCACCAGGGTGATGGAGACCCAGGTGGAAGCGTCCTGCTTTTCCAGCCCCATTCCGGTGTAGCGGTTCATTAAGAATTGGCCCAGCATACAGATGAGCCCCCCTGCGGCGAAGGCGAAAAGACAATCCCGCAGCAGCGGGGAGTTGGGGCTTTTTTCCTTCACCAGGCGGCTGTATTGCTTGTCTGTCATGGTGATCCCTCCCGGATGGAAGCATAACCAATTTCCGCCGGGATCATGCCTGCCGGCGAAAAAATTGCGGATGTTTTGCATCATACCAAAATCCGGCGAGAATTTTTGTTTTAACTTTGTAATTGCCATCGGAGCGGGATTGTGATAGAATGGGCACGGAATAATATGCTCCTTCAGCTCCGTGGACGGAGGAGATAAATCCGATTCTCAAATGGAGGGAAAGAATTATGCCTATGAAAATGGGTTGGCGTTGGTATGGCCAGGGCAATGACCCGGTGAGCCTCGCCGACATCAAGCAGATTCCCGGCGTGACCAGCATTGTCTGGGCGCTGCACCACAAAATGCCCGGCGAAATCTGGGAGGAAGCAGAG
>JALFGI010000118.1 GCA_022777455.1 Clostridiales bacterium
GTAGGCGAGGTGAAAAGGATGAAAGAGGACGAAAAAAAGGCCCCCGCCTGGGAGGCAGTGGACCCCAAACCCCCGGTAATCCAATCCGGTCATACGGAAAAGCGCCAGTAAAAAGCCGAGCCTGTGAAATATCAGGCTCGGGTTTTTTTATAAACCGACGGGTTTTCGATACCAACAACGGTAAATTGTAATTTAGCGCACTGGAACCGGCGCTCCCCTTGGCTCTCCCTTTGGGAGAGCTGGCTGCCCCGTAAGGGGCAGACTGAGAGGGCCAGCATGGTTTGATTTCGGGTGCTATTATCTTACTGCGGTACCCTCTCAGTCAGCCTGTTCGGCTGACAGCTCTCCCAAAGGGAGAGCCAAGGGGTGCTGCCGTATCTGCCCGCCAAATTACAATTCACCAGCGTGGCCGCTTCGCGGTGGGAACGGCACATAGGCCGTTCCCTACGGTTTGAACGAACCGGATACCACTCAACGAACCGGATGCTCCTTGATATAATCGTCCAGAATTTCCGCGGCCAGGGCCACCAGGCGGGCGCAGGGGCGCTGGCGGTAAAATGCCTCGTTCCGGGGGGTGGGGTTGGGATCGGAGGGCGGATTTTTCAAAATTTCCCGGCAGACGATGCTGTGCTCCCGGTCCCGGAATTTGCCCGCCAGCTCCTGAACCAGCCGGTAATGGGCCCGCTTGCTTTCATCATCCCCGGGGGTTTCATAGCCGTACAGCAGCCCTGCCACCATCAGCATGCCGCTGACCGCCCCGCAGACCTCCCGCATCCGGCCCATCCCGCCGCCAAAGGAGCTGGAAAGCCGGGCGGCATAGTCCGCCGTCATCCCCGTGACATCGCAGAAGGCCACCACCACGGACTGGGAGCAATTGTAGCCCTTCTTAAAATTCTCCACCGCCAAGTCACTGTGATTCATGGGTGCTCCTCAAATCAGATGGTGATGAGCTCATAGCTGTCCTCGCCCAGGCCGATTTTTTTGCCGTGGTCGATCTGGGCTCTCCAGTCGGAGACGGGGAAATCGGCAGTGAAATGGTCCACCCCGGGCCTGGTCATCTTCTCCAGGCGGCTGCCGGGGTTCACAGGCTGCTTCAGCACCGCCTCGGCGCAGGCCAGGTCCAGGGCCACCGGATCGAAGGAGGCGAACATGCCCACATCCGGGACGATGGGCACATCGTTCTCTGCGTGGCAGTCGCAGTAGGGGCTCACATCCCGCACCAGGGTGATGTGGAAATTGGGCCGGCCATCCACCACCGCTTTGGCGTACTCGGCGATTTTGTAGTTGAGCATCTGCACGGCCTTCTCGTTGCTGTGGTAAATGGCCTCCATGGGGCACACATCCACACAGCGGCCGCAGCCCATGCAGTTGACCCAGTTGATCTTCATCTTTCCGGTTTCCGGGTCGATCTGGGGACCGTCGTGGGCACAGATTTTGGCGCAGGCGCCGCAGGCCACGCACTTTTCCGGGTCCACGCAGGGGCGGCCGGCGCTGTGCATATCCCGTTTGCCCTGGTTGGAGCCGCAGCCCATTCCCAGGTTCTTCAACGCGCCGCCGAAGCCCGCCTCCTCATGGCCCTTGAAGTGGTTCAGGGAGATGACGATGTCCGCATCCATCACCGCCCGGCCGATCATGGCCTTCTCCACATATTCGCCACCCCGGACGGGTACGGCCACCTCGTCGGTGCCCTTCAGGCCGTCGGCGATGATCACATGGCAGCCGGTGGTATAGGGGGTGAAGCCGTTTAAGTAAGCCGTCTCCAAATGGTCCAGGGCGTTCTTCCGGGAGCCCACATACATGGTGTTGGCATCGGTGAGAAAGGGCTTTCCTCCCAGCTGCTTCACCAGGTCCACCACCACCCGGGCATAGCCGGGGCGCAGATGGGCCATGTTGCCCAATTCACCGAAGTGAATCTTGATGGCCACATACTTGTCCTGAAAGTCAATCTGATCCATCCCGGCGGTCATGATCAACCGGGCCAGCTTCTGGGGCAGGGTTTCCCCGTTGCGGGTGCAGAAATCGGTAAAATAAACCTTGGGTGTCATTGGGTTAGCCTCCTATTGATGATTGTGTGGATATTCACATAGCATGGAAATCAATTGCCGGTGGGTTGAACGGCAACGGTTCGTCCATTTTGTAGGGAACGGCCTGCGTGCCGTTCCGCCCCGCCCCCGGAATATGCGCGGTACGATGAATGGTAAAACGGCCGTTCCCGGTAGGGACGAACCATATTCCATTCAACCGGACGTTCCGGCCCGTCGGTTGGATGCCGCTACGCGGACGGAACGGCACATAGGCCGTTCCCTACGGCATGGACAAACCACATACCCTGCTACCAGTTTACCCCAGAAAGGCATCCTTGTCAATTTCAAAAAGAAAAGGGAGGCGCCCGGAGGCGTCTCCCTTGCATTCGATTCGGAAATTACTTGCCGGCGTTGGCGATCTGGGCGGCAACTTCGGCTGCGAAGTCGTCCACCTTCTTCTCGATGCCCTCACCCTTGATGTAGTGGATGGCATCAACGAACTTGACCTTCACGCCCAGCTTCTTGGCGGCGTCGGCAATGTAGCCTTCCACGGAGCCGGTGAACAGGTCGCCGCGGACGAAGTCCATCTGCAGCAGGCAGTTCTCCTTGTAGAAGTTGGCCAGCTTGCCGGCGGCGATCTTTTCCTTCACGGCGGCGGGCTTGGAAGCCATCTTGGGGTCATTCTCCATCAGAGCGACCTGCACGGCCATCTCGTGATCAACGTCAGCCTGAGGCACGCCAGCCTTGTCCCAGTACTTGGGGTTCATGGCAGCGATCTGCATGGCCACGTTCTTGCCGATCTCGGTCACGTCGGCATCGCCTTCCACAGCCAGGTTGACCAGCACACCATGGGTGCCGCCGGCGTGAACGTAAGCCACGGAGGTGTTGTCGGCGAAGCGGGCAAAGCGGCGGATCTGCATATTCTCGCCGATGGACATGACCTTCTCCTGCATGATTTCGGTGACGGTCAGGTTGGTGCCGGGGAAGGTGCAGGCCTTCAGGGCATCCACATCAGCGGGGTTCTCCTTGGCAACGACCTGAGCCAGGCCCTTCACCAGATCCAGGAAGGCATCGGTCTTGGCGGCGAAGTCGGTCTCGGAGTTGACTTCGATGACAACGCCCACACCGTCGATGACGGTAGCCAGGGCAACGCCCTCGGCAGCGATGCGGTCAGCCTTCTTGGCAGCCTTGGCCAGACCCTTTTCCCGGAGCCAGTCCACAGCCTTATCCATATCACCGTCGGTGGCCTGCAGGGCCTTCTTGCAGTCCATCATGCCGACGTTGGTCATTTCACGCAGTTTCTTAACGTCCTGAGCAGTAAAAGCCATTTTGGTATCCTCCTCAAACTATCTCTTATTCAGCGGCGGGAGCTTCGGCAGCAGGGGCTTCCTCAGCGGCCACGTCCTCACCCTGGCGGCCTTCGATGGCAGCGTTGGCCATGGCGGAGGCAATCAGACGGATGGCGCGGATGGCGTCATCGTTGCCGGGGATCACGTAATCGATCTCATCGGGATCGCAGTTGGTATCCACAATGGCCACGATGGGGATGTTCAGCTTGCGGGCCTCGGCAATGGCGTTGCGCTCCTTGCGGGGGTCAACAATGAACAGTGCGGCAGGCAGCTTCTTCATTTCCTTCACGCCGCCCAGGTACTTCTCCAGCTTCTCGATCTCGCCCTGGTGCTTGATGACTTCCTTCTTGGGCAGCATGGCGAAGGTGCCATCCTCTTCCATCTTGCGCAGCTGAGCCAGACGGTCGATACGGGTACGCATGGTGCGGAAGTTGGTCAGCATGCCGCCCAGCCAACGGGCGTTGACATAGTAACCGCCGCAGCGGGCAGCCTCTTCCTTGATGGCATCCTGGGCCTGCTTCTTGGTGCCGACGAACAGCACGTAGCCACCGTTGGCGGAGCAGTCACGGACGAAGTTGTAAGCCTCTTCCAGCTTCTTCACGGTCTTCTGCAGGTCGATGATGTAGATACCGTTGCGCTCGGTGTAGATGTAGGGAGCCATTTTGGGGTTCCAGCGGCGGGTCTGGTGACCGAAGTGAACACCGGCCTCCAGCAGTTGCTTCATAGATACGACAGCCATTTTTTCATTTCTCCTTTTGTTTTTTCCTCCACCCCGATCATCCCGCGCTGCCCGCCCCGAAACGGAGCACTCGGGAACGCGATCCCCGGGTGTGTGGTTTTTGAATTTACGCGGGCTCAGACCCACGCCGAGATATTATACCCGATTTTATCAGCAATTGCAACAGGAATTTGAAATTTTTTCCTCCTGTTTTTCGTAAAAAGCCGGGCCGCGGGGGAAATGCTTTTTTGATGTTTTTCACAACAGACTCTAAAACGACAGTCCCGGCTTCGTCCGGCGCACCCGGCAGTCCTCCGGCTTCACATCCACCAGCACCGTATCCGGTCCGATGCGGCAGATGCAGTTCCAGGGGATTACAAAATCGTCACTGCGGCCGATCACTCCGAAAAAGCGGCAGGGTCCGGGGACCACAATGGCGCACACGTTCCCGTTCGGCACCTCCACCATCACATCCTCCACATAGCCAAGCCGCCGTCCGTCCTTGACGCAGATCACTTCCTTGCATTGCAGCTGGGTAAACTTCATGGACATTTCAATCCCCTCCTCCGGTCCTTTGACAAAAGCATATGCCCGTGAAAGGGGAGAGATGCCACATTCGCCTCGGCTCAGCAATTGGAAAATTGTAATGTGGCGCACCGGACCCGATGCACCCCTTGGCTCCCCCTATGGGGGAGCTGGCTGCCCCGTAAGGGGCAGACTGAGAGGGCAACACATGGATTTTGGTTGCCATTGTCTTACTGCGGTACCCTCTCAGTCAGCCTGTTCGGCTGACAGCTCTCCCAAAGGGAGAGCCAAGAGGGGCTTTGCCGTATCTGCGCGCCAAATTACAATTTGTGGGGATACAGCGTTAAACCTACATTACACTCTTTCGCATGGCCCCGATGGCCCCTTTCTCCAGCCGGGAGACCTGGGCCTGGGAGATGCCCAGGACATTTGCCACCTCGATCTGGGTTTTCCCGTCGTAAAACCGCAGGGACAGGATCTGCTTTTCCCGGTCGTTCAGCTCCCGGAAGGCGCTGCGCAGGGCGATGTGCTCCATCCAGTTCAGCTCGGTGTTCCGGTTGTCCATCACCTGATCCATCACCGTCAGCGGATCGCCCCCGTCGGAATACACCGGGTCGAACAGACTCACCGGTGCGCTCACCGCATCCAGCGCCTGGCTCACCTCCTCCACCGGCAGGGCCAGCTTCTTTGCAATCTCCTCCAAAGTGGGCTCCCGCCCCAGGGAGGCCATCAGCGCTTCCTTGCACTGCAGCACCCGGTAGGCCACATCCCGAATGGACCGGGACACCCGGATGGCCGAGTTGTCCCGCAGATACCGCCGCACCTCCCCGGCGATCATGGGCACGCCATAGGTGGAAA
>JALFGI010000063.1 GCA_022777455.1 Clostridiales bacterium
AACTTGAAAAAGTTCGCAATTAGGAAGTGGGAAGATACCCACATCCTTTTGCAAATCCTTATATTTCCTCTATTTTTGTCCAAAATCGATTCAAAACCCCAGTTTTGCTTGACACAAAACTGGGGTTTCTCGACGGTCTGAGACCGTATCGCAGCTCGATACGGTCTTTTTTTCATGGAATCAGCTCGGACAAAATGTAATTTATAGGGAGGTTTCGTAGGGCGGGGTCTTGACCCCGCCATCAGGTAACGAAACCTGCCAGGTTGGATAAATGAAATCAAATGTCGTTTTCGGGACATTTTCCCGTGGTTATTTCGGAAATGATGCCATTCAACGCACCATTCAAAAAATCCAACCGGGTCGGCGGGGTCAAGACCCCGCCCTACACAATGTCCATTATTTATTGTCCATATCCGCCTTCTGGGCTTCCAGGCCTTCGGAGACGGACAGGGGGCGCAGAACGCCGTAGGCATCAAAACGGGTATCGTTGGTATCGCACAGGAACACCAGACGGCCGTCGGGATTTTCAAAGGTGACCTGGGAGGCCCGGGCGGCCACATCCTGGGCACTGACATCGGACAGATACAGCCGGCTTCTGCCGTCGGGCAGGGGGAAGGCGGGGGTGGCGCCGCAGAAGGAGACCGTAAAGGAATCCGAGCCGCAGTTGGCCATCAGAGTAGTGGCCGCATTGGCAATCGCCTCATCCATGTTGCCGTTGAAGATGTACTTATCCGTTTCCGCCGGGAAGCGGAAATTGTCCAGCACCACCTCACTGAAACCCAGGCCCTGGATTTCGTTGACGATGGAGGTGATCCAGCTCAGGGTAGTGCCACTGGTGGGGTCCATCCAGAAGCAGCCGCCGCTGTCCATCCACAAGCCCGCCCGGCTCTTCATGTACAGGCCGCTGGTCACATTCCGGTTGCCGAAGTCATAGTCCCGGAAGGCGGAGATCTTGGCGATCATATAGAAGCCCTTGGACCGGACGTACTGGATCAGCTCGTCCACCGCCGCCACGTTCACACTGGCGGAGCTCACCGCGCCGGTGAGCTTGGAGGTATAGTAGAAGGAGCCGTAGCCGCCCTTCAGCTCGATCATGATGGGGGTGCCGGCCTTCAGGCGGTTCAAGTCCTCCTTGATCTCCTCCATGCTCCCCTTCAGGGCATCGTAATCGATATAATAGCCGTTCAGGGCGGTGAGTTCCGTAGACAGCTCCACGGCATCGGAGCCCTCGTTATAGAAGATGGAAACGCTGTCGTCCGCCTGAGGCGGGGCCGCCGGCTGTCCCACCGCAGTCAGGGGAGGACGGCTGAAATCCAGGGTGGCTCCTTCCCGGGTGTAGACCACATAGCGCTCCACCCAGATGTTCCAGCAGAAGCCAAACAATACCAGCACCAGCGTCACCGCCAGCGCCACAGTTGTCACCCGCTGCAGATTGCGGCGGGTTTTATAAGTCATTCGCATATGGTTCTCCTATTTTTATTTGCTTGGCGGGTCCCGTCTTGTGGTTAATTATTGTTTGGCGGGCAGATACGGTAACGCCCCTTGGCTCTCCCTTTGGGAGAGCTGGCAGCCGTCAGGCTGACTGAGAGGGTACCGCAGAGAAGGCAACAGCATCCTTACACACTGTGTTGCCCTCTCAGTCTGCCCCCTTGGGGGGCAGCCAGCTCCCCCATAGGGGGAGCCAAGGGGTACGTCAGTTCCGGTACGCCAAACAGCAATTTATTTGCGTTGGGCGGTTACGCAGCGCCAATCCTCTTTGGCATGGGTTTCCGTAATTGTGATGCCCGCGGCGGTGAGGGCGGCAGTGACCTCCGCCAGCCGGGTATCCAGAATGCCGGAGCAAATCAGCGTGGTATCTTCCCCCAGGAAGTGGGGAAGCACCGGGGCCAGGCCGATGATCACATCCGCCACAATGTTCACCAGCACCAGGTCCCATTTTTCCCCCGCCAGGCGGTCCATCAGGGCCTTGTCGGCGGTGACGTTGCCGGTGAGGGCGGTGAAGGCAGGGGAGGCGAAGCCATTGTAAGCGGCGTTTTCCCGGGCAATGTCCTCGGCCTTGGGGTCAATATCCACCCCCACCGCCTTTTCCGCGCCCAAACGCAGCGCGGTGATGGACAGAATGCCGCTGCCGCTGCCCAGGTCCAGGCACCGGGCGCCGGGGGCAACGGCGCGCTCCATGGCCTCCATCACCATCTGGGTGGAGGGGTGGGCACCGGTGCCGAAGGTGAGTCCCGGGTCCAGGATCACCTGCTTCCGGCTTCCCTCATAATCCTGGGCCAGCCAGTAAGGCAGCACCACCAGGTCCTGCCCCACCTCCTGGGGCGGGTAATTGTCCTTCCAGCTCTCCTCCCAGTTGGTCTCCGCCAGGGGCGCAACGGTAAGGGACAGGGCGGCTTCCTCCCCGTAGGCGCGCAGGCGGGCCAGAGATGCTTCGTCGCTATCTTCCAAATAGAGCTTGATCCGGGACAGACCCTGGAGCTGCTGCTGCAGATTTTCGTCAATGTAATCCCAGTAGGCGCGGTTCTCATCCAGGAAGGTTTCAAATTCCTGCTGATCCTCAATGACCAGATCCGAAAACCCATGAGCCGTCAGCCCCTGGGCCACCGCCTCCACCTCCCGGGCGGCGGTATCAATGGTTATTTCCAGCCAAGCCATGGCAAAATTCCTCCGATTCTTTTTTCACGGCCCTATTTTACCGCATTTTCCCCGCCTTGACAACCCCTTTTTGAACCCGCTCCACTGGGAGAATCCGGCAGGGAGCAAAACAATACGCCTGTCCGTGGGTAAATTGTAATCTGTCGGGCAAATCTGCCCTTTTCTCTTTTCTTTTGGTATGCTATACTAACAGAAACTGACACCCCAGGAGGGGTGTCCCTACGAGAGAAACTGACACCCCAGGAGGGGTGTCCCTACGAGAGAAACTGACACCCCAGGAGGGGTGTCCCTACGAGAGAAACTGACACCCCAGGAGGGGTGTCCCTACGGGAGAAACTGACACCCCAGGAGGGGTGTCCCTACGAGGGAGG
>JALFGI010000163.1 GCA_022777455.1 Clostridiales bacterium
TCATTCCCAGAATCAGGTCATCAATTCCGCACTTTTCAATGACCATTCCGGGGTAATTTTCCATGTAGAACTGCTTCTGATTGGTCAGGCACAGGCAGCCGAAGGGCTCCTGCCGCTGGCCCAGGATGTAGGTTTTGTCAAGCCGCGGGTAATCCTGCTGCGGCACCTTCAGCACGGCGTAGTCCGAGAGAATCACATCCGTGTCCTCGTGAAGAAGAATGCTGCCGTTATGGATCAGATAGATATCATCGCACAGCCCCTCCAAATCCGTGGCGATGTGGGAGGTGATGAGCACCGACCGGTCCTCCGCCTCCGCCAGGTAGGAGCGGATGATGTCCAGAATCTCATTGCGGGCTTCCACGTCCATACCTGCCGTGGGTTCGTCCATAATCAGCAGCTTCGCCTGGTGGCTCAGGGCTACCAGCACCCGCAGCTTTGCCTTCATGCCGGTAGAGAATTTCTGAATCTGCTTGTTTTCCGGCAGACCGTACCGGGCGCAGGTGTCCAGGAATGCTTTCGCATCAAAGCGGCCGTACAGCTTCTCCAGGATTTTGGCGCAGTCGCGCACCGTCAGGTAATTGCTGAAGCCGGAGTCCGACAGCGCCGCGCCGATCAGCTGCTTATCCCCGGGGGTCAGGTCGGCGGCATCCTTGCCCAGCACGGTGACGGTTCCGCTGTCCGGGCGGATGAGGCCCAGGATGGACTTGATGACGGTGCTCTTTCCCGCGCCGTTCTTTCCTACCAGGCCCGTAATCCGGCCCTCGGGAATCTCCAGGGAGACATTCAGGCAGAAGTCTCCATAATGCTTGGTCAGGTTTTTAACAGTAATCATGGCTATTCCTCCAATAGCAATTCCAGAAGCTGCCGGATCTCGTCCGGGGTCATGCCCACGGCTCTGGCCTTGTCCAGGGCCTGGGTGAAGTCCTCCTCCACGGCCCGCCGCCGTGCCTCCACGGCAAGAGAACGGTTGGTGGGAGCAACGTAGGTGCCCTTGCCGTGGACGGTCACCACAAAGCCGTCCTCCTCCAGCTTGTCATAGGCCTTCTTCACCGTCAGGGCGCTGATCTTCAGGGTGGTGGAGAGGGCCCGCACGGAGGGAAGCGGCTCATTTTCCGGCAGCTCCCCGGAAAGGATTTGGTTCTTTATCTGGCCCACCAGCTGCTCATAGATGGGCACCATGGACGCGTTGTTCAAAATGATCTGCATGGCGTTGTCCTCCCTTGTGATAAACAGTATATAACAGAATGAAACAGATGTCAACTGTTATATAGTGTTTATTGAAAAAATTTTTGGCTTATCAGAACCTTCCAGAAATGACGGAACGCCTCCCGGAGCTTCCGCTTAGCCCCTCGGAAGAAGTTGGCGAATTGGTGTTTGGCAATTTTGTACGCATTGCGTTTTTGCTGTAGGGGAGCCATTCATGGCTCCCGTGGGGCAGTACGTTTTCGCCGAAATGCTGGGGATATCGGAACATTTCACCGCCGGGAGCCATGAATGGCTCCCCTACAGTGCTATTCCACCATTTCCAAAACAAATCTACAAACATCAATTTGTCGGGTCGTTGGCTGATTTTCCTTATCCAAAATCACGCAAAAAAGCGGCTGCCTCGGAGGAGTAGCGCATAAGACAGGTTTATAAGGTTTAGAGAGAACAGCGTGGCGGAAGTCACGCTGTTCTGCTTTTTGATACGTGAGTGAGCATTTCGGCAATGATGCTCTCCGGCAGGAAACCAATGCAGGCAAGGCTGATATGCACATCCTGCACTCGCTGCCCGCTGCTCTTATCCGTGGTGTGCTGAAATTTCTGCAAATCCTGCTTTGGTATATCTCCGATTGTGAGGATCTGTTCCGCGATAAGCTGGGTGCAAAGCGCAAGGAGGACTTCAACCATACGGCGGAATTGTCGTCAGGTGTTCGCCAGATTCTCCCTTGAGCCGGAGTGAGGTACGCACTTTCTTGCTGCCGTCCCGAACGTAGTATTCGTTGATAATATTGACGAACGGGACGAACTCATTGTCTTGCTGGTTAGCGCTGTCCACACCGCTGTTGACGGCAATGAACCGCACGTTATTCGGTGGGAATGTGATCTCGGTATACATCCCAACTTCCAGATAATTTCGACCGATGCGGCTCATGTCCTTCGTGATGACTGTGCCGATCTTCCCTTCTTCCACCAGCGCCATCATGCGCTGCCAATCCGGTCTTTGAAAGTTTGCGCCTGTGTAACCGTCATCTACAAAGAACTCCGTATTGCGGAAGCTGTGTTCCTTTGCATATCGGCTGAGATAGGCTTTTTGATTCACAATGCTGTTACTGTCGCCCTGTGATTCATCGTCACGGGAAAGGCGGCAATACAGCGCGGTAATTTTGTCAGACTGCTTCATAGTAGATTCCTCCATCATCTGAGGACAGTCTGCCAAGACAAGGTTGCTATTGGTCACGATCACACACTCCTTTCGGAGTCGATCAGCTTCACCGCCTTTTCGGGAAGGGTGTTCTTTCCGTCAAAGCTGGCAGTAAAACGGTAGATGGTGTTTCCTTCTTTCAGGCGTACCGTGATCTGCGGTAACTCCTGCCAGAGAGGAACGGGGGCACTGCGGCTGCCGTCCGACTCCACTTGGACGTTACGTTTCTTGTTATCCATTTGCACCTTCCTTTTCATTCAGATTTCCGAGCAGCGCCGCATGAATCTCCCGGAGCAAAGTGCGTGATATGACCTATTGCTATTCAGTATATCACGACAATTTCCGGGATTCCATTGGGCAATGTACCGGGATTCACAGGAGACTTACGGGCAGTTCGCCGGGTCGCACAGCCGTCCGTTCCAGTCAAGGAATCGGCTTCGCCTCACTGCGTGTCCTTGACAGGCTCGTTTGCCTGTGCAAGCCGGTAATCAAGGCGGCGATGCCGCCATTTGCCAATGAAAATCAGCTGCATTTCAATGCTTTTTCAATCTCTCAGTTCAATTATAACAAGAACAAATGTTCGAGTCAATGCGATTATGAGAGGAAGAGCAAGCACAGCAAGTGTAGCTACACTTGCGAAAAACGGCGTGGGTTGACCGGGATTTCCTTGCAGAGCAGCAAGCAAAGCCGGTGAGTACCCACACCGAGAAAACAGAGCGTTCCGGCTGACCGCCGAAACGCCCTGTTTTCATTTTTGGGATAGTCCCAAGCCCTTATGTTTGTGAAAAATTGCGAAAGCTCACCAGCTATACTCTGATAACTGGAATGTGTAGGATTCGCCGGGAGTAATGTCATAGATCACAACAGAGTCATCTTTGAATTTATCTCCGGCGCTCAGAGAAGATAGGTATATATTGCCGGAGTCTACCAGATAACCCGCACTGTCATACAGCTTATAACTAATCATATCATACCCGGAATCACTGCTCCCGCTCTTCTTTTCTCCGGTAATCGTA